>CAXTGN010000250.1:0-7407 GCA_964243455.1 uncultured Acidobacteriaceae bacterium | reverse complement strand
GACCAACGAGATCAAGGCCGCCGCCAAGAAGATCGGCCAGGACTGTGATGTCGCCATTGTCGAGATTGGCGGCACCGTAGGCGATATCGAATCGCTGCCCTTCCTTGAGGCCATCCGGCAAATGCGGCAGGAGATGGGCCGTGATCACACGTGCTTCGTCCATGTCACGCTGATTCCATGGATCGCCGCGGCGCAGGAACTCAAGACCAAGCCGACGCAGCACTCGGTGAAGGAGATGCTGAGTATCGGCATCCAGCCCGACATCCTACTCTGTCGCGCGGACCGCGAAGTACCGGAAGAGATGCGCGAAAAAATTGCTGCGTTCTGCAATGTGGAGCAGGCGGGCGTGGTCATCGCGCGCGATGTGCCCAGCATCTACGAGGTGCCCTTGAACCTGGCGGCACAGGGCGTCGATACGCTTGCGCTCAGGTACCTGCGCATCGATGCGCCGGACGCTGACATGACGCGCTGGCGCGATCTGGTTCATCGCGCCTACCACCCCACCGACGAGGTCCACATCGGCATCGTGGGCAAGTATGTGGAGTACGAGGACAGCTATAAATCGCTCAAAGAAGCGCTGGTGCATGGTGCACTCGCCGAAGGGCTGAAGCTGCGTGTGACCTGGATCGAAGCGCAGAGCCTCGAAGTACCGGAGTACCCCGACATGTTGGAGGGCTATGACGGCATCCTCGTCCCCGGCGGCTTTGGCAAGCGCGGCATCGAAGGCATGCTGAACGCCATTCGCTACGCGCGTGAGACGCAGACGCCCTACTTCGGCATTTGCCTGGGCATGCAGACGGCGTGCATCGAATACGCGCGCAATGTGTGTGGGCTGGAGCGCGCCAACAGCGGTGAGTTCGACCCGCAAACGCCCTATCGCGTGATCTACAAGTTGCGCGAGCTAACCGGCGTGGAAGAGATGGGCGGCACCATGCGCCTTGGTGCGTGGGACACCGTGATGACGCCCGATTCCCTCGCGGCCCGCGCGTATGGCACTACCAGGATCAGCGAACGGCACCGGCACCGGTATGAATTCAACCGGGAGTTCGAAAAGCCCCTTACCGAGGGTGGCCTCCGGCTTACGGGCTCCAGCGAGAGCGGAACCTATGTGGAGATCGTCGAGGTTCCCGGGCACCCGTTCTTTCTCGGCTGCCAGTTCCACCCCGAGTTCAAATCGAAGCCGCTCGAACCGCATCCGCTGTTTCACGCCTTCGTGAAGGCAAGCTATGCCAACCGCGGTCTAAGAGCAGCCGAGCGCCTGGTGGAGGCTGAGGTCAGGGCGTAGGCAGGCGCGGGGAGGCGATTTCGGCCCCCACCGTGGAGAGCGGCAGCTGCAGGGTACCGACCTTCTCTGTCCTCAGATCCTCCACGGCAAGCAAGAGGAACTGCGCGCCCTTGGCCACCTGCAGGGTCTGGTCCGCCGGTGTGCCGATACGGGAGGCCAGCTTCATCTGATCGTCTGTATAGCGGGTCTCGATGACGTCCATGGCCTGGCTGAGAACGTCACCCCAGGCGTTATAGGCCAGCACAGCCAGACGAAAGCGTGCGCGGCCCGTACCCGTGCCCGAATCGAACTGCAACTGGTCGGTGGGGATCAGGTAACGGATCTTCACGGTCTCGCCCTTGCCCCCTTTGCCTGCCGTGATGACACGTGCGTTGAAAATCAATGCGGCGTCGTAGCCGTTTGCAGGCGCCTGGACATCGGCCGTCACCGACGCGGGCTTACGGGCCTGAGCGCCTAGAGCGTGCCGCTCCTGTTCCCCCCGGGGCGTGGCGGGCGAATCATCGAAGTACATGGTCCGGTATGTGACTTTGTAGGGGCCGTCCACGGTGATGCGGACGGTGTGACGTTCGCCGTCTGCGTGGTATTCCCTGGGCCGATAGGTGAGCGAGTAGAAATGCGTCGAAATGTCCACAGCCGTGCTCATGACGCGGGCGATAGCGTTGTTGCTGTAGAAGGCGGCGCCCCCGGTAGCCTCCGCGATCCCGTCCATCGCCCCGTACTGACCGTTGACCTTTTGCGACTCTGAGTCGGCAGACTTGGGGGTCTGGCTTGGGTCGTTCGCCCAGGCATCGACGTTGACCACCCGAACCGGAAGCATGCCGCCCTGCAGCACGCCGCGGACATCGATGGGGTACACGGCGATGCGGGCCTGCTCCAGAGCGCGAGAGGCCGCCTTGATTTCTTTCTCGCGGCGGACGGGATCGTCGCCGTTCAGTGCATAGTTCGTGGGTTCGTAGAGCGGAAACCTTCCCGCAAGCCAAAGGACGGCCTTTCTCCCGGGTACCGCGTGGAGATACGCGGCGATATTGCCCAGCTCCGTCACGGCATTTTCAAACGAGCTATCGACAGGCCGGGCCATCACAGGTACCGTCAGGGCCAGGGCCGACCGTAGCAGCGTCTTATCCGTCGTGGGTGATTGCAGCAGCACCGGTTGGCCCTGGCTGTTGCACCGAAAGACAGCGATCTTCGTCTCGGCCGGCGCACTGTCTACGAAGCGCATGACCTGGACACGCAGATACATCTGTTCCTCAAGGGACATGGTTGTGGGATCGACCAGCAGCGTCACCATGGAACCCGTATCTCGGAACAGGGTGGCGTTGGTGTCGAATCCGCCCTGACGAGCGGGAGTCGTCTCCGCGGTCGCGTTACGCGTCTGTTCGCGTACGTCAAACACGTCCTGCGACACCTTGTTGTCTGAGACGTGGAAGGCGGTGCGAGGCAGACCGGTCACCGGCACCCCTCGCATGTCGAGCACGGTGACGTCTTCCACTACCAAACGGCTGCTCACGTCCAGGGTGTATTGGGGTGTCCCGGCGGGTGCTTGCCCAGTGTCAGGCGCCTGCGCCCGAGTGGCGAGCGCAAACACGGTAGCTGCCATCGCACTGCCCAGAACCTTGTTCAACATGGGGCTCCTCCGCTGCCGCCATCGTACGATGGGGAGAGCACGATTGGCGACGATGACAAGCGACTACGACTATGACCGGCGACGTACTCAACGGTCGGGCGCACTGTTCGGTGTTCTGCTGGCCATCGCGCTAGGAGCCGCAGCGCTGGGCTTCTTTGTGCACGAGGCACGCACTGGCCTCGCCGGACGTCTGGCAAGCTACATCGCCGGTCGTCCCCTCGTCACGATCTCCGCACCGGACGTGGTGGAGAAGATCCAGCGCTTGAACCGCCTCGAGACGGTGACCTACTCCCTGGACACCGTTGTGGAAAGCCACGAATCCAATCCAATCCTCCCCGATGTTCTGGCCGGCGACCGTCTGCTGATGATCGTGCATGGCCAAACAATTGCCGGCATCGATTTCAGCAAGTTGAAGCCGGAAAGCGTCCAGCTCACGGAAGGCCGCGATGGGCGGTCGATCAAGCTCACGCTGCCGCCGAGCGAGATCTTTCTGACGGCCATCGACAACGCGAAGTCGCGCGTATACGCAAGGGATACGGGTGTCTTTGTGGGCGCCGATCCTAACCTTGAGACGGCTACCCGGACGCGTGCCCAGGGCGAGCTGCAGCAGGCCGCTCTGAGCGACGGCATCCTGGACGCCGCCAGCAGAAATGCCCGCGAAACAACACGTGCGATGCTGAGGGAACTTGGATTCACGCATGTCGAACTGCAATAAACGGAACTGCCGGGGAACCGGCGTCTGGACGGGCACGTCCAACCGAAAGTGAGCTCGTTGCAACTGCAAGAGACAAACGCGCCGACCTCGACAGGCGAACCGGCGCTTGGGCTGCAGCCCGCGCGTGTACAGGCCGCGGAGCGCCGGCCGGCATTGCCCGCCCTTACCGGGCTGCGAACCCTGCTGGCGCTGACCATTCTGATGTTTCACTTCACGCCCAACGGCCTGCGCTGGGACCGGCACCCTTCGATCTCGCTGTATCCATTGATCGATATTGGCTATGTCTTTGTCAGTTTTTTCTTCCTGATCTCGGGCTTCATCCTGAGCTACAACTACGCGCACCGCGAGGGTGGCGTCCGCAAGGCGGACTTCTGGATGGCGCGGTTCTCGCGACTGTACCCGGTGTATCTGCTCACCATGCTCATCTCCATCCCCATGCTGATGCTGGAGTGGCGTTCGCGCGGCCATGGCGAGTTCTGGGCGGGCGCCATCCTGACACCGCTGCTGATGCAGGGATTCTTTCCCCATCTCGCGACCTTTTGGAACACGGTCAGCTGGACGTTGTCCTGCGAAGTGGTGCTGTATATCGCCTTTCCCTGGCTGCTGAAGCTGCGCTGGCCCAGCAGCCGGTGGAAGCTGGCCGCCATGGTGCTGGGCTTCTGGCTGCTGGGCCTCGTGCCCCATACGCTCTACCTGCTGCGCAATCCGGACCACCTCGCCCAGCCCATCACCCGCTACAGCGATGGCACCTGGCTCAGCGTGCTGAAATACACCCCGGTGGCCTATCTATGCACCTTTCTCGCGGGATTGACCCTGGGCCGGCTGCATGATGCGGCCAGGCTCGATGTGCGCGGGCGCCTCTGGACCGGGGTTGCGGGCTTTGCGCTGGCATGGCTCGCGGTGTACCACGTCGCGCCGAACGTGCCCTACATCCTGGTGCATGGCGGGCTGTTTACGCCGATTTGGTCGCTGGTCATCCTGGGCCTGGCAGGGGCAAGTCCCCTGGCGCGCATCTTTGCCATACGGCCGCTGGTCGCCGTGGGCACCTCAACGTACGCCCTGTACCTGCTCCACTTCAACGTCTTTCAACTGCTGCAGTGGCACCATGTCACCCAGCGGCTACATGTGGTAGGTCTGGACCCGTGGATCAGCTACGTCTTCGTCGTGCTGCTGGCCATTGCCGTGCGCCGCTGGGTCGAGCATCCCTGTCAGCAACTGATCCAGGGCTGGTGGAAGCGATCCCGCACTCAGGCATAGTCCTGCGGGACCATTGCGCTTTTGCGTGATTCCCTTCCGGCACCGCCTGCGTATGATGAGTGCGGCGGAGGTTTGATGGGTGAGCTTTGGCGTGATCTGGTGGACCTGTTGCGGACACGGCCACTGCTTTGGATCCCGGTTCTGCTGGCGGATCTGTTGGGCTACCTGCTGAACCTCGGCCGCATTGGCCTGCTGCAGGCGATGGTGCTGCACGAAACGGCGCAACGCTCCGCGCTGGGCGGCGCCGTGGTCCACACACCCCTCTCCGCGTCGGCGTTACAGAGCGCGACGATCGTTGCGTTGCTGCTCTCCTGGGTCACGTATTTTCTTCGCCTTCTGCTCTACAGCGGCGCCCTCGTCGCGATCGCGGCCCTCGTACAGGGCTATCTTCGACGTGAAACCAGGCCAGCGAGCGCGATCGGTCCCTCGCTGGGGAGCCACGCGGGCGGCATTCTGGATCTCGCCCTCCGAGGTCTCGCGACCTATGCGGTTGCGGCCCTGCTGTTCAGCTGGCTCTCCAACCTCCTGCAGAAGCACGGCTACACGGCAGTGCTACAGAACCCCTGGTTTGGCGTGTTGCTTGGGCTCTTTGTGCTTCTGGTGTTGGCGGCACTTCTGTCGCCTGTGGCGTTGCGGGTGCTTGCCGGCCGGACACCGAGCCGGGAGCTCGCGGGAGCCTCTCAGCAGTTCGCCGCCGTCCTGGCTATCGTCGTTTCGCTGCTTGCGACCTTTGTGGGCGCGAACACCCGCGAAATGGCTCATGTGGCTTCCGGGGCGCGTTATCCACTGGAGATCGTCGGCTCCCTTGTGGTCGCGCTGCCTTATGTCCTGCTGTTTACCGGGTTGTCGCTGCTGGCACGCAAGGTGGCGCGCAGCGAACCAGAAGCGGAGATCGCCGAGTAGATCGTTCATCCGACCGCGGAACCATCTACTCAGGCCGTAACGAGCGATCCGAGCTTTTCGCCCTGAACCACCCTCACGATGTTGCCGCTCTCGCGCATCGAAAAGACGATCATCGGCAGGCTGTTGTCCTTGCATAGAGACACAGCCGTGGTGTCCATCACGCGCAGCCCGAGGCGCAGGATGTCCATGTAGGTGATCGTTTCGAACTTTGTGGCATCGGCGACCTTTTTCGGATCGGCCGTGTAGATCCCGTCCACCGAGGTGGCCTTGAGCAGCACATCGGCGCCGATCTCCATGGCCCGCAGACTCGCCGCGGTGTCGGTGGAGAAGTAGGGATTGCCGGTGCCCGCCGCGAAGATGACGATGCGGCCCTTTTCCAGGTGGCGCATCGCACGCCGCCGGATATACGGCTCGGCGACCTCATGCATCTCGATCGCGCTCATCACACGGCAATGAATGCCCGTCTTCTCGATGGCATCCTGGAGCGCAATGGCATTGATGACGGTCGACAGCATGCCCATGTGATCGGCAGCGACGCGGTCCATGCCGACGGCCTGCTCGGCGACGCCGCGGAAGAAGTTACCGCCGCCCACAACGACGCCGATTTGGCAGCCAATCTTAGCGACCTCGGCGATCTCCTGAGCCACTGCCTGGATGAAAACGGCATCGACGCCGAAACCGCGGCCAGCGGCCAGGGCCTCGCCTGAGAGCTTAAGGAGAACGCGCTTGTACATTGTCCCCTTCAGGGTACTAGGTTCTGGGCCAGTTTGGATATGGCACTACAGGGGAGCCGAAATCGGTTAGATTACGAGGCTTGGCGCTGTACCCGCCCGCGCCTTGGCTGGATTCTGGCGTCCTACAGCAGGCACTGGCTTTCTGCGAAGCCGGAACGAGGTCCAATGCATTCTCCAAAGATCGTCGTCGCAGGTGGAACCGGCGCTCTCGGCAGCCGCATCGTAAAGGAGTTGGTCCACCGAGGAGCCCATGTTGTGGCCCTTGTGAGGCCGGCGATCGCCGAGGATAAGGCGAACCACCTGCGGGGTGTCGGAGCCGCCGTTGTTCCTGCCGACATGAAAGACACGGCGGCGCTGGTCGAACCGCTCCGTGATGCATCCTGTGTCGTCTCTGCTTTGTCAGGCCTGCACGAGGTCGTGATCGATGTACAAAAGGGCCTGTTGGACGCCACGGTGCGGGCGGGTGTTCCCCGCTTCATCCCATCTGACTTCTCGCTCGACTTCACTAAGCTGCTCCCCGGCTCCAATCGCAATCTGGATTTGCGGCGTGAGTTTGCGCGGTACCTCGACGCGGTGCCCCTGCAGGCTACGTCGATCTTCAACGGGCCCTTTATGGATCTGCTGACCGGGCAGGCACCTATCGTTCTCTTCAAAGTCCGACGCATCCTGTACTGGGGCGACCCCGACCAGGCTGTGGATTACACCACGATGGACAACACCGCCGCCTATACCGCCATGGCTGCGATGGATCCTTCCACCCCGCGCTCCCTGACGGTCGCCGGCGATACGGTGAGTGCAAGGCAGCTTGCCGCGCTGATGACCCGCATCTCCGGGCAGACGTACAAAACACTTCGCGCTGGAAGCCTCGGTCGACTCGAAACGGTGATCA
>CAXTGN010000249.1:930-7418 GCA_964243455.1 uncultured Acidobacteriaceae bacterium | reverse complement strand
GCAACGATCCGGAAGATATTCAAAGATCTTGAGCGCCGCCAAGACAAACTGCGCAATGAGCGATGAATGGCAGTCGTGCCGGACCGTACAGAACTGTGCGTTAGGTCTGCACCGTCTAGGTAGTCACTTCACCCTGCCTCTCTACTCGTGGTTCGGCACCGAGATCGTCACGAATACCGAGCCATCAATAGCTTCCATGCCGCTTTTCCGGAAAAGCGGCATGGATCTCGCGGCGGTACCGGCCGCCGAAATACACAACAAGCCTTTTTATCCAGTGTTTAATAGGGCTAAGGAGAACCCTATACTTAAGTCCTGCCATTCTTTGTCTCTCGGTCTTGCCTTCCTACTCGTTCCGACAAGCATTCTGCCCTTAAATTCTGTCGCCCAGCAATCCCGACCGGTCCCCGTTATTCACATTCAGGGCACCAGCCATGCTTTCTTAGTCCTACGTGCGGAGTCCGGCGCGGTGATCGGTTACGGTGAGCTCCTCCAGCTCATTCACGGCGATCGCGTGAACTCTCGTCTGACATACCACTTCCGAGACGGCTCCATCGACGATGACATGACCGTGTTCTCCCAGCGCACGACCTTTCACCTCATCCGCGACCACCATATTCAGCACGGCCCGTTCTTCTCGAAGGCCTCCGACTGCTTGGTCGAAGAAGGTGGCAACGTCACCATCCGTACCATCGACAAGGATGGCAAGGAGAAGGTAGAAACGAGTCACATCGACCTCCCGCCCGACATTTCTAACGGCATCACTGGCACCATGCTCCTTAACGCTTCAATCGACGCAGGCCCTTTCAAGCTCAGCCTCGTTGCCCCTTCCGGCAAGGGTCGTCTGATTCAGCTCTCCATCGATGTCGCCGGTGCGGAACCTTTCTCTCCAGTTCTCGGCGTCCGCCGCAAGGCCACTGTCTTTCGCGTTCACCCAGAACTCGGCGGTCTCGCCGGTGTTGTTGCCCCCGTGCTCGGCAAACAACCAAAAGACGTCTTCGTCTGGATCTTAGAGGGTCCAGTCCCAGGCCTTGTCCGAGAGATCGGTCCCCTCGAAGAAGGTGGCCCAGTCATCAGCGTGGAACCAGCTGGAGCGTCGTATCCGCCAGCAGCCCGAGTCAAGAAGTAAAGTCCCTTCCCTCTCCTTAGCCCGCAAAAGGCGCGCTCCGCTGCCCTGAATCCGTATTCATACGGGGAGTGTTAGCTCGCGGGTGCAGTATGATCACACTTCAAGGTCAGCCCTGGTCAGGCAACAGACTGGCTGTCGCATGTGATCGGAGACAGTTTGTCCACGAGTTCGTTCCCCTACCGCATACTGTTAGTCGACGATGAACCTTCTATTCGGAAAGTGGGTGAAGCGCTCCTCCAGTCGCAAGGGTACGAGGTTCTCTGCGCGGAAGACGGGTTCGAAGGCCTAGTTGCTCTGAAGCGATCTCTGCCGGACATCATCATCTCGGACCTCCGTATGCCTAACATGAACGGGTTCGAGTTTCTTTCCGTTGTCCGGCGCCGCTTCCCTGTCATTCCGGTCATAGTCATTTCGGGCGAGTTTTCCGGTTTAACGGTGCCGGAGAGTGTACTCGCGGATGCGTTCTTTCCGAAGGGTGAATACAAGATCGAAGAACTGTTTCAGAAGATCTCCGCACTGCTGCACGAGCTTCCCACCCGTCCGCGTACTGGGAAGCCGACGAAAGCCGCGGTTTGGGTGAAAAATGAGAAAGGCACAATCGCCGTCACCTGCTCTGAATGTTTGCGTACCTTTCCGGTCCTGGATACCCTTACTGGAATCAATGAGGTCGAATGCGACTTCTGCTCTTGCGTGATTCGCTTCGAGATTATAGGCGAGCACTTTGCCTGTCGCCCGGAGCCAGTTGCGACCGAGCGGTCTTAGTATCGGGCACCTCCGCCCGATACCAACTCACGGACCGAGTCAACCTTACTTCGCTTACCCGCTTTCATGTCGGCGAGCGTTGCGTTCGATTCTGCATGCGGATACTACAGAGTCGCAGAGGCGCGGGTTACATCGGTCCAGGAGGCGTAACTCTGCTGTGAAGATGTCGCAACAACCTCAGCTTCAGGGTCGAAGCCAGGGACTGTCGGAACTGGGCACCATCAGCAGCACGCTGCTGGTTCACGTGGAGGCAGGAAAAACGATGGAAAACGTAGTTCCTCGATAGGGTCCTTGGGTTGAGGTGCGAAGTCTCATTTCTGCTTTATGCTTGGTGAGGATCTCTCGCGTTACCCACAGGCCCAGACCAGTTCCCACGGACGCCTTGGTGGTAAAGAATGGCTCCCAAATCTTAGCCAACGCGCTTGGAGTGATGCCCTGTCCAGCATCCGATACGGACAGCCGCACTCGCCCTTGGACCTTATGCGTTCTAACCCGTATTGTTCCCCGATCTCCAGCAAAGGCATCCATTGCGTTCGTAAACAGGTTGGAGAAGACCTGCTTAAGTTCACCCTCAATGCCGAATAGGGTGCAGTCAGAGCCTAGATCAGTGCGAAGTTCGATTCCCTTTGCGGCTGCTTGCTTTCGGTAGAAAGTCAGTATGGTTTCCACAGCACTGCTCAGGTCGAATGTTTTGGGGAGGGTCGATTCCTTATAGAAAGCGAGGGTCTGCTTCGTTATATGCGAAATGCGGTCCAGCTCCTCCTCAGCAAGGGTCAGATAGTTTAAGCTCTCGTCGGCAGAGGAGCCTTTCGCGAGATAGAGCAGGTTGGTAATGGCTTCAAGAGGATTGTTGATCTCGTGGGCTATGGTCGCTGCCAATCTGCCGGCCGTGCTGAGTTTCTCGGAGCGCCGCAACGCATCCTGGGCAGCCACGCTATCCGTCACATCTGTTCCGAGTACGAAGATGCCCGTTACCCGTTCTTCTGTTCCGGCGATGGGCTGATACACAAACGTGATGTAACGGGTTTCCGGATTGCTACCAGGTGTCCGCTGCAATTGAATGCGAACGGAATCACCATGGATCGGCTTGCCCGTTTGGTACACCTCGTCCAGCATCTCGAAGAAGCCCTGGCCCTCTACTTCGGGAAGAGCCGAACGCACAGGCTGGCCAATGAGGTTACGGTATCCAACCAGCTGAAGGTAGCGAGGGTTTGTTAGCTCGAAAGTGTGCGTCGGCCCACGGAGGACGGCGATGAAGGCGGGAGCGCTGTCGAACATTCCAGCAAATCTTTCTGCCCGGTTCCGCTCCTCCATCAGCAGGGTCGTTCGGGTAATCAGGTTCCCAACTTGGGCCGCGAATAGATCGAAGAAGATCCTATAGTCTTCGTTGTACGGCAGGCGATTGCTCAGCCCTGCGATCAGATACCCAATCAGGGTGTCGCCATCACCTTTTCGCAGTGGTAGAACCACCGCCTTCTTCAGCTCTTCGCCTTTGGTCCCGCCGACACCCTGACCGAATACTGCGCCCAGGTCATTGATGAAGAAAGAACTATTTGCTCCAACCTGGCCTAGGACGCCAGCCACACCTGGCGCCGTGCCTAACGCCAGCGAGTTAGGATTCATCTGCGCATGCACATCGATACCAGCTGCGGCGGCAAGGTACGTACCCTCCCCCGAATCAAGCAGATATACCAGAGCAAAGGGTATGTCGTCAGGGTCCTCACCCAATAGCCGGGTGCAGGCCGCGAGCGCCTCCTGGAGCGTCTCAGCTGTCCCCTCTATGGAGAGCCTGCGCAACATGCTTAACCTGCGGGCCTGAAGTACGTGTGCCGTCGTTTCGCTACATGCCGAAAAGATTCCTGCAACTTTGTCCCCCTCGAACACCGGCCCATACGAAAAGCTGAAGTAGGTCTCTTCGACGAACCCATTGCGAGTCAAGAGGAGCTGGAAGTCTTCATACCAGCTTGCGACACCCGTGTCGTAAACTTTCCGCAAGAGTGGTTCGATGACGTCCCAAATCTCGGGCCACATCTCCTGTCCAGGACGGCCGATGAACTGGGGGTGCTTGGTATCGCCCAGGATGGGCCGATAGGCATCATTGTAGAAACGCAGATACTCAGGCCCCCACCATATCTCGATCGGATGACGGCTCCCGAGACAGGTGCTTACGAGCGTCCGCAGTGAGGCCGGCCAGGAACTGACCGGTCCTGCAGGGAGCGTGCTCCAGTCCAGCGAACGCATCAACGTGGCGATTTCACCTTCGCCACGCAAGACCTGTGCCTTGCAACGTCCTTCCTCTGACCTTTCGAATTCCTGCTGGCCGTATTCCGACATGGACGACGTTGCTCCCCGCTAACCTGCTGGACTTGAGATGCTTGAGCCGGAGGTCCTCGTCTCATATCGAGGCCAGGGGAGCCCACCCGTGTCCTGTCAATCCGTTTGTCTTGGCCAACAAAGGACGCCGACCAGGGTGGGCGAAGGCTAAAGAAGACTCCCCGCGGTTACCTACAGTCGCCACTTGCCTTGCGTCATAATGACAGGATGGTCAGACCCTGTTACCTCGTCATCGATCAAGAGTATTCGGGGAGCATCTCTACCCGCAAGCTGGTGATCGAAACGGCTAAGTTCAACGTTATTACCGCTTACAGTAGCTCTGAAGCTGTTGCGACGATGCAGAAGTACCCTGCTGTGGACGGGGTCATTCTAGATGCGGGTATGCCCGACATGCCCTGCTCAGAGCTGGTGCGCGCCGTGAAGAGGGTGCGACCGACGGTTCCCGTCATCGTGGTCAGTTCTCCTAGAGAGCACGCTTGCGAGGAGGCGGACTATTCATTGGACTCTTTCAATCCCAAGCGCTTGCTCGACCTTCTTGAGAAACTACAGCCCGAGCAGACCGCGGCAATCGAGCAGCGAAACATAGACCTGAAGGCGGGCACTTAGGAGCCGGGCTGGACAAGCAGTTTCACGGCAGCTATGACGGACTCGAATCTCTCAAGCTCTGCGATGCTGGGAAACGACAGTGACTTGCGAGAATTGACTACTAGAGATGCGATCAGGTGAGAGGTCAGATCAAAATGACCAGGCCGGGCTTTCAGGTCTTGCTATCAATCGATCAGCAGCAACAATGCACCTATCCTGTGCGCCTCCAAAGTCAGTTTGCTAGTTGTTCTGGACGCTTCTCCACTCGCACAATGTTGAACTGTGGCGTGTCCTCATCGAAGGCCATGGAGAGCTGCAGAAGATCGAACTGGGCCAAGAAACTCTCCCAAGATCTGGGAGAAATGGCTGGCTTGGCAGCATCCGGGTTGCCGATGATGAAGGTCAGGATTGCGGGCTCACCGTCGTTCTTTAAGCGCATGATATCTGCGGGAGTGGCATTGTGGCTATGCGCCCAAAGCAAGCATTCTCTACGACCGAGGTTCGCCCTCGTCTTCAAACAGCGGGACAGGTGTCGCAGAGGGTTTTCGAACGGTGAAGATCAGCTGAGTCTGCTCGTGTCCCTGCGGATGCTGCTCTCGCCAGAGCTTCAGTAGGAGTGACGGCATCGCGGAAAGAACGGCCTTCGTTCGATGGACCTTTGCATGGCAGGCGGGGCAAAGGGCCAGCATAAGGTTCATGGTCGACTTGCCGGGCACACGGTGGTGCACCGTGATCGAACGCTTATCCCGGCCGGAAGCATCACACACGCGGCATCGGTAACCGTCACGTTCCAGGACGACCTCGCGCAAGCCGCCGAAACACTCCTCATCTTGCCGTTTCAGCGTGTAGCAGGTAGCGCACATACCGAGGGCAAGAACCTTGGCGTTTCCACATGGACAATGCATGACCCTCTGAAGGGTGGATTTCACTGTCCGGCTCCCGCAGCGTACCGGTAAAGGGTTTGCCGGCTAATACCCAGCTCGTTGGCCAGCGCTGTTTTCGATTCGCCCGTAGAAACACGCCGCCGCAGCTCCTTCGCCTGAGTCGGATTTAACGAGTGTTTGCGTCCGACATAAGCTCCTTCACGCATTTTGGCAAGCGTAATTCCTTCTCGCTGGCGCTCACGGATCAGGTCGCGTTCAAACTGAGCGAACGCCCCCATCACACTGAGGAGCAGATGCGACATCGGCGAGTCCTGCCCTGTAAAGGTTAGGTTCTCTTTCTCGAAGCGAACATGGACGCCCCGGTCTGTGAAACCCAAGACAATCTTTCGCATGTCGTCCAGGTTGCGCGCCAGCCGATCCATGGAATGGCAAATGACGGTGTCGCCCTCCCGTACATATGCAGTGAGCTGTTCAAGTTCAGGGCGGTTAAGATCCTTGCCGGAAGCCTTATCGACGAATCGCTTGTCGAGCTTCACGCCCTCAAGCTGGCGCAGCTCCTTTTGATCGAGCGAGCTGACACGCAAGTAGCCGACGAGCTGACCGGCCCTGCGCTTCCCTTTTGTGCCTTTTGGTTCCGAGACTTTCGTCATCTCGTGTCACAATAACAGAATCGCGATCCTTTTGAGACGTGAATGTGTAACACAAGCGACGTCTCACAGGGGTATACCTCAGTGAAGCGCTGGTCTTTGCTGGTGAGAACGGCGTCTATGAGGATTAACCCGGATTCAATGAGTGCA
>CAXTGN010000249.1:564-920 GCA_964243455.1 uncultured Acidobacteriaceae bacterium | reverse complement strand
TAACCCTGGCCATAAGTGCCAGAATAGAACTATAAGGGATCCTAATTCAACGCAATTCAGCGGGCACTGACAGTAGCGATGGGGTATATGTATGGTCCGTCGCCTGATTGCAAGCAGGATCGTTTGATAGCGGAAGCGGTCTGCTCCTATGTATGCGGCTTCTGAATGGAGCGCTCGATCTGCTCCGAGCCATGATGGAATCCGCACCCTCTCTCTCCTCATTACCCTAGCGGTCTCGATTGCAGACCATATACCCCAGCAGGATCAGAGTGGGTCGGTTTGACCTGTTCAGCCATCAGCAATCTACGTGCAAACCTGGTGAGAACTTCATAAACCTTTGTCGGCGTCGTCAGGGA
>CAXTGN010000249.1:0-554 GCA_964243455.1 uncultured Acidobacteriaceae bacterium | reverse complement strand
ACTAAGAACTCCTCGTCGTCGTAACGGAAAGTGGTAATCGTGTTTGCGCTTTCCATTCTTTTCCTTACGTGCTGAGGGCCGCGTCATAGCATTGGCCGCTGGTCAGAACCGCCCAGGCGATGCGTGCGATCTTGTTGGCCATGGCGACGATAGCGACATTCCGAGGTGATCGGGCTCCAGTCGGTTGAGCCAGCCGCCGAACTGATGCCGTTCCCGCTTTACTTGGGCAAGCGCGGCGCGACCGCCGTGTACGAAGAGTCGGCGCAGGTACGAATCACCTCGTTTGCTGATACCCAAGAGCCTGGCCTTCCCGCCCGTTGAGTGCTGTCTCTGAACCAGACCAAGCCACGCGGCCAGATCACGACCCTTGCGAAAAGCAGCGCCGTTACCAATTGCCCGCGGTAAGGGCCGTTGCAGTCAGTGGTCCCACGCCCGGCACTGTGAGCAGACGCCTGCAGCCCTCCTCTTTTCTTGCGAACTGGGCGAGCTCTCGCGTGCTCGCGTCGATCTGCTGTTCCAGCTTCTCCCATTCCTCGCGAAGCTCAAGAAGGAGG
>CAXTGN010000248.1:0-7430 GCA_964243455.1 uncultured Acidobacteriaceae bacterium | reverse complement strand
TTGCCTTCCGCATCCGCCGAAGCACGGTTGTACATCATGCGCCGGTTCAGCGGCCACGCGTAACCCCAATCCGGGCTCGTCCGCACACCCGGCGTCGTCTTGCGCGAACGCGATCGGTTCCTTCCTTCTTCAGGGAAGACACCCGAGTAAATCCAGCACCCACACGCCGTCGAGCCGTCATCCTTCAGGCTGTTGAAGTTCTCGACCTGTTTGAGGTCTGCGGTCGTGTAGCCGTTAATCTCCATCAGGATCTTCGACGCGTCCGGCTCGCCCTCAATGCGACTCGGCGTGCCATCCGGCAACACTTCCCGGCGGTCGTGCGCATAGTCCCAGGTCATGTTCAGCAGCCCCTGGTCGCGGTCCTTGGTCGAATTCGCGTACAAACGCTTGAAGCGCTTGCCGAGGTCATACATGAACCACGCGTCCGACCGGCAATCTTCGGGTGGATCAATCGCCTTGTCGTGCCACTGCAGCAAGCGTTGCGTATTGGTAAACGTACCTTCCTTTTCGGTGTTCGAAGCCGCCGGCATAAAGAACACCTCGGTCTCGATCGTGCTCGGATCCGGATTCTCCGGTCCCTTGTACCAGAAGGCTGCCGTCTCGATCTCAAAGTAGTCGCGGATGACCATCCATTTGAGCTGTCGGAGGGCTTTACGGTTCAGTTTGCCGTTCGGCGTTCCCGCCGCGGGGTTCTGTCCGAAGATAAACATTCCCTTGATGCCACCATCCGCCATGCGCACCAGCGACGCGGGCATCGAGTAGTTGTCGTCAATGCGCGGCATCCACCGGAACCCAAACTCGTTCTCGGCCGTTGCCTTCTCGCCATACCAGGCCTTCAGGAGGCTCACCACGAACTTCGGCATGTTTGCCATGAAGCCCGTTTTCACCTCTTCCTTTTCCAGATATTGCTTCAGCGAGTTGTGATCGCGCAACGCCGAGGGCTGCATCAGGTAGCCCGGAAGCATGTCATACAGTGTCGGCACGTCGGTCGAGCCCTGGATGCTGGCATGCCCACGCATTGCCATGATCCCGCCACCCGGCCGCCCGATATTGCCCAGCAAAAGCTGCACGATGGTCGCCGCCCGGATGATCTGCACACCGATCGAATGCTGCGTCCAGCCGACCGCATACACCAGCAGCGTCGTCCGTTCGCGGCCCGAGTTCGCACAGATTGTCTCGGCCACCTTGTGGAACTGTTCCACGCTGCATCCGCAGATGTTGGCCACCATCTCCGGCGTGTAGCGCTCGAAGTGCCGCTTGAGTACGTTCAGCACGCACATCGGGTTTTGCAGCGTGGGATCGGTCGCCACATCGGTACTCTCCAGCGACCCCGTCCGCGAGGTAAACGACTCCGACTTTTCTTTATCGCCCCCCTGGTTCTTGGAGCCCACGTCATGGCTCGCATACTGCCAAGTCTTATGTCCTCCACCGTACCGTTCCGTCTTCGGGTCAAATCCGGAGAAGATGCCGCCAAGCTCTTCGGTGTCCTGGAATTCGTCCGAGATGATCGTCGTTGCGTTCGTGAACGACAGCACGTAATCCTTGAACCACTTCTCCTCGCTCAGGATGTAACGCACCAGGCCGCCCAGAAACGCGATATCGGTTCCCGTACGGATCTTTACGTATTGCTGGCACATCGCCGACGTCCGCGAAAAGTGCGGATCGACGTGGATCAGCTGTGCACCCTTTTCGCGTGCCTGCATGACGAACCGAAAGCCCACAGGATGAGCCTCAGCCATGTTGGAACCCATAATGAGGACGGCATCGGCATTCGCCATGTCTTCCTGAAAACTAGTGGCCGCTCCGCGACCCAACGCAGCGCCCAGACCGGGCACCGAAGCGCTGTGTCATATTCGGGCCTGGTTTTCGATCGCCACCATGCCCAGACCACCACCAAAAAACTTCTTGATTAGGTAGTTTTCTTCGTTGTCCATCGTGGCGCCGCCCAGGCTCATCACGTTGGTCATGTGGTTCAGGACCTTGCCGTCCCGCTGCTCGATGAAGCCCTCCTCGCGGGCTTCCATCGTCAGTTGTGCGATTCGCTCCTGCGCCCACTCCAGCGGCCGCTGTTCCCAATGGTCGGAGAACGGCGCCCGGTACATCACCGTCTTCACCCGGTGCGGATTCGTTCCCAGCTGAAAGGCGTTCGATCCCTTCGGGCAGAGCGTTCCCGCATTGATCGGGCTGTCCGGATTGCCTTCGATGTCGATGATCTGCCCGCCCTTGACGTACACATTCTGGCTGCAGCCCACCGCACAGTAAGGGCATACGCTCTTCACTTCGACAGCGCCCTTGATCCGCGCCACCTTGTTGACCGTGTTCTGGCTAAACGGCTGATTTTCCACCGCGCGTTCTGCATCGCGTACAGGGGCTTTTCTCCAGGCCATCGTCTTTTCCTCCGCCCCGCACTCGGGACCGTTGCTCTGCCAAGTTCTCGGCCACGATCTGCCGATCTGTCTTCTATGCTCTCACCGGCACGGCACTCTCACCAAGGCGTATGCCGACGCTTCTACTTCTCCTTTCGTATGATGCGACGGTTCCCCAACGGACTCTGGATAGCGTCTTTTGGGCGAGCTCGGCATTACCAATGATCTCGTGTTCTGTCGATGTGCCAGCAACTTGCGACCCTTCGCATCGCCTCTCACACAGAAGTTGCACTATCATTACTCCGTACAGCCTCACCAGGAGATCCACACTATGCGGAACTATCTCGTTCCCGCCTCTGCAACCCTGCTCATCTTCTCTTGCGCTCTGCTTCCCGCCCGCGCCAAAGCGGACGCCTTCACCTTCACGATCAGCACACCCAGTTCGCAGCTCTACCCGCTGAGCGGCTCCGGGACCATCACCACAACCGCCGCTGGGAATGGTCTGCAGTACATCACCGGCATCACCGGCACCATCAATAACAGTGCCAACACAAACGACCCGGGCAGCTTCGCTGTCAGCCTGATCCCGACCTCCGCCCCTGGGGTCGTCTCCACGGTCTCCTACACCGCTCAGAACGATAGCTCTTTCTTTTTCTCGTATGACAACGTACTGAATCCTAATTCTGCGGAGCCGCTGGACGGCAATGGTCTTGCCTTCACCGCAGACGGCGTCTCCTACGACATCGGCTATCTCGGCTCGCAAGCCGAGTATCTGGGCATTCGCCCGGACGATATCAACTTCGACCAGCACACCTACGACGGCGTTCCGATCGATTTCACGATCGCTCCTGCCATTTCGACCGGTGTCACTCCCGAGCCCTCCTCCTTGGCTTTGCTCGGCACAGGTCTTCTCGGCACCGTGGGCCTTCTACGCCGCAGGCTTGCTACCAGGTAACAAGCATCAGCCCCACAGAACAGCCCCGCTCCACGCGGGGCTGTTCTGTCTACAGGGACGCCTCGTCGACGTTCAGCTTCGATAGAAGCTCCTGAAGTTGGTAAACTAAACCTCTATGCCGTCCTTCCAGCGCCGTAAAGCCGTCGCCGTAAACATTGGCGGCATCCGCGTCGGCTCCGACGCCCCGGTTGTCGTCCAGTCGATGACCAACACCGATACGGCCGACATCGAATCCACGGTCCAGCAGGTCGCCGCGCTTGCCCGCGCAGGCTCCGAGCTCGTCCGCATCACGGTCAACAACGACAACGCTGCCAAGGCCGTCCCGTACATCGTTGATGGCCTCCGCGCCAAGGGATGGGAAACGCCCATCATCGGCGATTTTCACTACAACGGCCACATCCTCCTCCGCAAGTACCCTGACTGCGCCCGCGCTCTCGCCAAGTACCGCATCAACCCGGGCAATGTCTCCATCGGCCGGAAGGACGACGACAACTTCCGCACCATGGTCGAGTGCGCCGTCGACAATCAGAAACCCGTGCGCATCGGTGTCAACTGGGGATCGCTTGATCAGGCTCTGCTGACCCGCATGATGGATGAGAACAATCGCGCGCCGCAGCCACTGCCCGCGCGTGACGTCATGATGGAGGCCATGGTAGTCTCTGCGCTCGACAACGCCGCCGCCGCCGAACGTTACGGCCTGCGCCGCGACCAGATCATTCTTTCGGCAAAAGTCTCCAACGTCCGCGACCTCATCGATGTGTACACGGAGCTAGCCGGCCGCTGCGACTACGCCCTCCATCTCGGGCTCACGGAGGCCGGCATGGGCATGAAGGGCATCGTCGCCTCTACCGGCGGCCTCGCTCCGCTCCTCCTCAACGGCATTGGCGACACCATCCGCGTCTCGCTTACCCCGGAACCCGGTGGCGACCGCTCGGAGGAGGTACGCTGCGCTCAGCAGATACTTCAGTCCCTCAGCATTCGCAGCTTCATGCCGCAGGTCACCAGCTGCCCAGGTTGCGGCCGCACCACCTCCACCTATTTCCAGGAACTCGCCCAACGCATCCAGAACTACCTCGTCGAGTCCATGCCTGACTGGAAAAAGCAGTACCC
The DNA here is from genome assembly GCA_964243455.1 of uncultured Acidobacteriaceae bacterium. Lineage (GTDB taxonomy): Bacteria > Acidobacteriota > Terriglobia > Terriglobales > Acidobacteriaceae > Granulicella. Next base: position 2,999 of record CAXTGN010000248.1, on the reverse strand, counting down.
CGGCGTCGAAGAGCTCAAGCTCGCCGTCATGGGCTGCATCGTCAACGGCCCCGGCGAGAGCAAACACGCCAACATCGGCATCTCGCTCCCCGGCACCTTTGAGGAGCCTAAAGCTCCCGTCTACGTCGACGGCAAGCTCGTGACCACCCTCAAAGGTGATCACATCGTCGAAGAGTTCCAGGTCATTCTCGACCAATACGTCCAGCGGCGCTACGGTCAAACTCAGCCCGTCGCCACGGAACTGGTGGGCGCCTGAGGACTTGTCTTCCGGTTCGGTAGGCTGAGGGACGATCGCGCCCTCACAGGCCCCGGTCGCTGCTCGGAGCCGTTTGATCAGAGCGTCACCCATCAGCAGGTTCGCCGTGCAGTGCTGTTTCCAGGCAAAGCCGAACACAGGAGGGGCTTGCATCATGGCGGCGCATGCTCAAATCTCCCGGGCACTTGTCACATAGAATCTGGTATCGTTTCCAAGCTCTGGGGAGATTGCAGTACTGTTGACAACCATGGAAGACAATCAGGTTCGCAGGTCCACCTCGTACAGCCGTCGTAACTTCCTGAAGACCTCTGGTCTCGCTGCCGCCGTATCTGCTATCTCTCCCGAGTTCGCGGCCGCCGATGCCCCCCCATCCGGCGTCCCCAATGCGGGCGAAGCTGCGGACACAAACTCAGGCCTGGTCGGCTTCGTGAACGTGCGACAGGGCACCGAGTCGACGCCCCTGTTCTCCCATGGCAACACCCTGCCCATCGCGGCCAGCCCCTTCGGCATGGCCCATTGGACACTACAGACGACCGCGGGAACTCCCTGGTTCTACCAGCCCTGGAACCGCCGCCTTCAGGGTTTCCGTTGCACCCATCAACTAAGCCCGTGGCTCTACGACTATGGCTTTGCCACGTTCCTTCCGGTGGCCGGCAAAGTCAACCCTGACGGCGCTGCTCGCGCCTCGTCCTATATTCCCGAGCAAGCCACGCTCACGCCCTACTCCCTGAAAACCTACCTGCTGCGCTACAGGGCTACCGTCGAGCTGGTGCCAACAGAACGTTGCTGCGTTCTCGCCGCAACCTACGACGCGCCCAACAATCCCACACAACTGCACACACCCGGTCTGATCATCGACGTGCCCAGCGTGAAAGGCGAGATCACGCGGGACAAAACCGCACGCCGCATCGAGTTCGCCACAGCGCAGACCTCAGGCGGAACGCCCGAGAATTTCGCCACCTACTACGTGGCCGAGTTCCCGGAAGCCTGGGACACCTTCGACATCCAGCACCATAAGGATCGCGACGGCTCTGACCGGCAAACGCTTGCTGTGTACTGGATTCCCGGCAAGCACATCGAAGCCCGCATCGGCACTTCGTTTATCTCGGTCGAACAGGCGCGCTACAACCTGCAGCAGGAGATCGGCACAAGCTCATTGGAAGCTGTCAAACAGCGCACCATGGAAGCGTGGAACACGCTGCTTGGCCGCATCACCATCGACGGAGCGACACCGGCCCAGGCACGCACCTTCTACTCCTGCATGTATCGCGCGCTGCTTTTCCCGCGCACCTTCCATGAGCCCGTGCCCAATGGCTCCGGCGTGCATCACTACAGCGCCTTTAACGGCAAAGTCGAGCCCGGCGTCATGTTTGCCGACCACGGCTACTGGGACGTCTACCGCGCCTGGTATCCGCTCATGAGCCTCGTGTTCCCGGAGAAGCTCGGCGAAATCCTGCAGGCCTGGATCAACGCGTACAAGGAGGGCGGCTGGTTCCCGCAGTTCCCCGCCCCCGGCTATCGCGCCTGCATGTCTGGCAGCCTCATCGACTCGCTCTTCGCGGACGCCATCGTGAAAGGTATCGGCTCCTTCGACCACGAGACCGTCTTCACGGGCCTCAAGAAACACGCCACACAGCCGGGCGACCCAAACAAGGGCTACGGCCGCCTCGGCGTCGACCTCTACATGAAGCTCCACTACGTCCCCAACGACAAGATCGAGCAGTCGGCCGTCGAGACAGCCGACGCAGCCTATGGCGACTTCTGCATTGCCCAGATCGCGAAGTCGCTCGGCAAACAGGACGAGTACGACTACTTCATCAAGCGCTCGGAGTACTGGCGCAACGTCTACGACACCAGCATCGGTTTCTTCCGTGGCAAGAACTCCGATGGCAAGTGGCTCGAGCCCTTCGAGCAATTTCAATGGGGCAGCCCCTATGAAGAAGGCGGTGCCTGGCAGCACCGCTGGGACGCACCCCATGCCATACCGGAGCTCATCGAAGCCATAGGGGGTAAGCAGGCCGCACAATCTGCGCTCAACGAGATGCTCGAGATCCCACCCGTCTTCGAGGTGGGCGTCTACGGCGACGAAATCCACGAGATGTCGGAGATGGCCGCTGTCCCCTTCGGGCAATACGCACACTCCAACCAGCCCTCGCACCATCTGCTCTACCTCTTTGCCCACGCTGGCCGTCCCGACCGCCTTCAGTTCTGGGCACGACGCGTGATGAACGAGCTGTACTCTCCCGAAGGCTTTGCCGGCGACGAAGATACAGGCTCGATGTCTGCGTGGTACATCCTCAGCTCGCTTGGCATATACCAGGTCTGCCCCGGTAATCCGGAGTACACCTTCGGCAGCCCGCTGTTCCCGCGAGCTACCGTGCATCTGCAAGGAGGCAAAACCCTCACTGTGGAGGCCCCGGGCAACACCCCCGAAACCGTCTACGTGCGCGAGGTAGCCTTCAACGAGCAGCGTCGCTCAGGCATCACGATCTCGCACAGCGACCTCACCGCAGGCGGCAAGCTCACGTTCCACATGACCGCGAAGAATCGCGCATAGGAACGACTGCGCAATGGGGGTGGCACGTTGATTGAGACCTAATCCCGACCGGAGCAGCGGCTAGGCAGCCAGCAGCGCAGAAAGCGGCGGCACTGGCCTCAGTTGCGTCTTCGGCCTCTCGCACGGTCCCACCAGGAGCCCCTCATTCCTCGCTCCACCCGCTGCCGCTCTGCCCGTTCTTTCGCC
>CAXTGN010000247.1:0-7432 GCA_964243455.1 uncultured Acidobacteriaceae bacterium | reverse complement strand
AATCGGCCGCCACGTACAACCCCCAGCACGTCAGTGGCAGTTGCTACAAGACCGGAAGTTTAGGCAAGGTCATAGGCGCGGCCGGAAGGGCAAGGGCCTTGGTAGGTCATGCGCGCGTGTCCACCCATGATCAGGCGACGACATTGCACCCTGCCGCGCCGAACGCGGCCCGGAGTGCGATTGCGTGTTCGAAGAGTTCGCCTCCGACACCTAGCGTGGCTGCCCTCAGTTGCGCCTTCAAACTGGACGGCATGGCCCTGTTCGCTTGCATGTCCTGCTGCTTGGCTGAGTTCAAGGCCCTCATGGACGCTGCAGCGCGGGCGGCATCGGCGCTCTCACTGGGCGGCGGCCGGACTTGTGTCACCACCCGGCCTTGCCCACCTCGGTTGCCGCCAGCACCTGCGGCGGGATGATCAGTGTGCCGGGGTGGATGCGCCGCCGCCACGGCGGCGAGGGTCCAGGACTTGCCGAGCAAGGGCGGGACCTGCATCGTCGTTCCTTATGAGCAACGTCGAGCTTCCGGCATATCCGGTCATGATCCCCGCCCGGGACGGCTACCCGCTCGGTGCCATGCTGCGCCTGCCACGCCGGGTGCCGCCGGTGGGCCTGGTGCTGATCAGCGCGGCAACGGCAGTGCCGGCTCGCTACTATGACCCTTTCGCCTCCGCGCTCGCCGAGCACGGCTTCGCCGCTCTCACCTACGACTATCGCGGGATCGGCGCGTCCCGGCCCCCCAAGCTGCGCGGCTTCGGCGCGCGAATGCGCGACTGGATCGACCTCGACGCCGAGGGCGTGATCAGGTGGGCGCAGGCGGCCCACCCTGACCTGCCGCTGCTGGCGGTCGGGCACAGCCTGGGCGGGCATGCCATTGGCCTGTGTGATAGCAGCCGGCATCTCGCGGGCGCAGCGCTGGTCAGCTCGGCGGTGGCGTGGATCGGTTACATCCAGAGTACGCCGGAGCGTTTGCGCGTCGGCGGCCTACTCCGAGTGGCGGGTCCCGCCCTGGTCCTCGCCTTGGGTTACGCCCCGATGCGCCGGCTCGGCATGGGCGAAGACCTGCCGGGTCCGGCGTTTCGGGAGTGGGCCCACTGGATTGGGCGGCGGCGCTACTTCTTCGACGACACCACCATGAATGCCGCGGCGCGTTTCGCGCGGGTCCGGGTGCCGCTTCTGCTCATCGGCGCCGACGACGATCCCTGGACCCCAGCCGCCTCCATCGACCTGCTCGGGTCCTACTTCGCCAGCGCTACCTGCAGCCGCTGGCAGATCGCCCCCTCCAGCACCACTGGAAGGGTCGGGCACGCAGGTTTCTTCCGCAAAGAACACAGGCATACGCTCTGGCCGCGCCTGATTGCCTGGCTGCTGCAGCGGGCGGCGGCCCCGACCTGATCCGCCAGATGATGAACGGCGTCTGGAGCCTGCATCAGGTGAACGAGTGTGTGGTGGCTCATGGGAGACTACAGACAACAAGGTGGGCTGGTTGCCTGCGCCAAGGCCGAGGTGCTGGATGCCGTCCACCTTTCCTGCCACCCCGAGTGGAGTTCAGTCCAGCAACACCCCTTCTGCCTCAGCAACTACACCATCTTCCGCAGCAGGTCACCTGGCAAACGGGTGTACCCGGCCCCACGGGGTACGGATCATACGGCTCTGGCAGAATGCAGCTAAACCCAAAATGTTAACTATCAGCATATATTGTTCAGCAAAGACCGAGGCAGGCGAAATGTGCTATGGTCGTCAGGGGACCCCAACCTTCGGGTCGGGTATACGAACAGATGGAACGTCTTGGAATGCGATCTGGTAAGACCATGCGCAGCATAGCTTCAAGGGTTGTTGACTGCTGGGTGCTGGCCAAGTGCCGGTCGATGAGGGCAACGCTACGTGAAAGGGTTCCCGTCGCTCTGATCCAGGACTTGGTCATGGGCATCAACCGATTGGTCGCCGGCTGCACGATGCTGGGCATCATGGTGCTGCTGGGCGACCACACCCTATTGCACCAGTGGGCACTCCCAGTAATTATCTGGGATGGCTGCGCCCTGGGCATAATGGTCAGCCTACGCCTCGGTGTAGCATTTATGAATCAGAGACGGAGCTTTGCAGTCGTGCTTGATGTTGCGGGCACGACGATCATGCTCGTAGCGGGCGGAGAAGAAACAGCCTTCTTATATGCCGTCTATCTCTGGATCATCATCGGATATGGCTTCAGGTTCGGAGGTCTTTTCATGCTGGCGGCTTCGCTGCTAAGCATCGCTGGTTTCTTCGCTGTATTACTAGCAAGTCCGTTCTGGCATGTTCACCTCAGCCTGTCCGCTGGCCTCCTGGTTGGTCTGGCCGTTCTACCCGCGTACTCGTTCGGGCTGATTCGACAGCTGGCACGGGCGCGCCAAAGAGCGGAGCAGGCGGATGCCGCAAAATCCCTGTTCCTGGCTGGGGTTAGTCACGAGCTGCGCACACCCTTGCACGCAATCATGGGGACTGTTGAGCTATTGCAGAGGACCCAACTGGACGCTAGCCAGGCCGAGATGATTGCAACCGTCAACACCGCCGCAGGCGGACAGCTTTTGCTCGTGCAAGATTTGCTGGAGTTCTCCCGCATCGAGGTCGGATACAGACAAGCTGCGGTAGAGAGCTTCGATCTACCTGAACTTCTTGCTAAGGTTACGTCCATCATAGCTGTGATTGGGCGCAGCAAGGGTTTGACGGTGAACTTTTATGTAACGGCGCGCACGCCACTAAGGCTGAAGGGCGTGGAGCGTTATATTCGGGAGGTGCTGCTGAACCTTGGCGGCAATGCGGTGAAATTCACATCTACGGGCTCCGTCACCATCGCTGTGGACGGAGTTGATGCCAGCGGCGGCATGGTCCGTCTCCGCATAGAGGTTATGGATACCGGCATAGGCGTGGCTCCGGAGAGTCTGAAGCACATCTTCTCGTTGTTCACCCAGGGCGATGATAAAGTATTCAACAGGTTTGGCGGTACAGGACTTGGGCTTGCATTGTGCGAGAAGCAGGTCCGGCTTATGAATGGGACCATTGGGGTTGATAGTACGTTGGGAGTGGGCAGCACCTTCTGGATAAATCTTGACCTTCCACTTGCGGAGGATGGCGGTTTACGGCCCGCTTGCGCCCACTTGATCATGCCGGCAAGCAGTGCTGGGTGGGATCGGTCGCTACGAGACCGGCTAGAGTCGCTTGGCACAGAGGATCCGACAGGCGTTCACATCGCCCTTATGGAAAAAGAGGTGAGTAATCGGCCTCCTACCCCAGCGAACATTTGGATCGAGGTTGCAAACGATCTTACACCCGGACTGCCCTGTCGTCAGGTGCGGGAAGGGTTCGCAACCTCAATCGGCCAAGATAGCCCGCTCGACGATCTCCACCGTGCAATCCAAATCGCGGTGTCTCATTCCCCAACGAGCCAGGACAGCGCCGTGCAGGCAAGCCCGCCCCCCTCAGTTCAATCGGGTGGCAGGCTGGCAGGGCTTCGGGTGCTTGTTGCGGATGACAATGCCCTGAACCGATCTGTCCTTTCGCGCATGCTGGAACACGCTGGGCTTCATGTGACACTGGCCAACGATGGTGAGGAGGCCCTGGCAGTGTTGACGGAAGGTGACATCGATTTGGCATTCATCGATGTGAACATGCCGGTGATGGACGGCATCGAATTGGCGGAACTCTATGCCTTTACATCGCCCGGTAACCGTCAGACACCCCTAATCGGGTTAACCGCAGATGACAGCAAGGCAACGCAGGCACGCTGTCTAAAGGCCGGCATGAGGACATGCCTGATCAAGCCGATCCGGTCGGGCGAGCTGATGAAGGTTGCCGAAGATGTCCTTGGGGGTTCGATCCCTGCTCTCGTCCCCAACGGTGAAAGTACCCCACCGTCCGACAGGCTCCACGACGCGCTTCCGTTTCTCGATACCCAGACGTTGTCAAGTCTCGAAGATCTGGGCGGGGTGGATTTCGTCGCGCAGATCGTCCTGGATTTCAAGAAGGATGGTCTCTCGCTAGTCGAGTCGCTCGGTGTGGCGCATGCTGTGGGGGATGTGCACGACTTCCGCTTCCAGGCCCACTCAATCACCAGCATTTCGGCGAACGTCGGAGCGAAACGAATCCGTGCCTTATGCCTGCCCTGGAGCCACCTTTCGGAACATGCCTTTCGTGAGAACGGTGCCGCGCTGATGGTCACCCTACGTCGCGAGTGGGAACTAGTTTGCATCGAACTTGACCGCTTCAACACCGCTTCCTCTGTTCCCGTCCTCGAGAATAGCCTCCGACGGTTCGGTTGAAGCCAGACATGGCCCGGCAGTTTGAGGCAGGCTGCCGGGCCGACGCTGTGGGGCTATCATTCCGCCGCTACGGAGGCCGCCTCTGCCTGCCGCCGGCGGCTGCGATCCTGCGCTGAAACCAGCAGTGCCATACGTCGCAGGTCGGCAGCCGTCAGCGCCATTGCCGTTTCCACCCACACATCGCAAACCGTCTTAAGGTCCGCAAGGGTCACAGGACTGATCCGGCGCCGGGCTTCGTAGGTCGCTGAGTGGGATCTGTGGCGCGACTGGTGCTTGAGTATGTAGTCCTGTACCGCCTCGTCCCCTTTCCCGTCCTCGGCGAGAACATCGACGATCCCCATCGCATGCATCGCATCGGCGGTGAATACCTCTCCCGACAGGATCATCCGCACGGCGGCTGCAGAACCGGCGCGGCGGGTCAAGAAGCAGTGGGCGCCCATGCCGGGGAACAGGTTCATAAGGACCTCCGGCAAGCCAAAGCGGGCGCGGCGTTCTGCGACGAGCACATCACACGATAGCAGGCTTTCGAAGCCTCCCCCCAACGCCTCCCCCTGTGCCAGGCCGATAGAGATGGCGCGACCGCCGTATCCTGTCGAATTGCGATGTGCGATCTCAACGCAGCTGTATGCGTACTGCCGCAGTCCTTCACGGTCTCCGTTTGTGATCAGCGCAGAGAACAAAGTGAGGTCTCCTCCCAGGCTGAAGACACCAGGGGTCTGAGATGCGAGCACCACCCAGCCAACCGGCGCAGGGTCGGCGTTGGAGGGGGTAGTGGCAAGGGTGCCGATGTGATGCTGAACGTCATGAAGGTCGGCAAGGACCTCTTGGGTGAAGCTCGGACGGCCCTGGGCGTTCAGATAACACCAGAAGATGCGATCCCGTACGTCATGCCGGACTTGGAGGTTAGCATAGTACAAATCCCGGGCAGGTTCCGCACATGGTGCGGACAGCAGGTTGGCCAGGTCGGGGCGGGAATGGGTGATGTAGGTCATGCAAGGCTCCATCTGATAGGACGGGCGGCATCGGCGTTGAGCCCGCACTACGTTCACTGGTCAGCAAACGTGAACGCACATTACACGACCTGGGATTTTGCTGTTAAATATTATGATCTGCAAATGTCAAAAATGATGAATGACCGTTAATTTGTTAATATCTGATAAACTTATCACCATCTGGAGTAGTTGTGAGTAAGCCTCTCCGTGCGGAATGCGTGAGACCGCTTTGACTATCTGATTGAGTTCCCGGCTTGATCTGCCATCCGGATCAAGCTTCAGTTCCTCCGCAAAAGCGCGCGAGACCGACATTGTCGCATCCACCAATGCCACATGTCTTTTCTTTGTGCCCGTAAGTAGCAGAGAGAGAAAGAAGTCCACCTGTGTCCCAAGCAATCGTGCAAGTAAAAACAGTCGGAGTACATGTAGCTGGCTTTCACCGCGCTCGAGAGGCGCTGCCTGCTGGGGCGTGACAGGAAGTGGGAATGCAAGTTGCGCCTGCGACAGCCTTAGTGCCCGTTTGAGAATGCCATTCCGACACAGCCAGTAGAGGCTGCCCAGCATGGCACGGCACCACATCTTGTGGTCAGCCACTGTTCTCAAACGGGCACTTAGAGCCACCCCTTTCAGGGTGTCTGTGTGTTCCCCAGCCTTGATGGATGAGTGATGCGCTGGATGGGGCTGGGATGGTGTGGTCGGCGGTTCTGGAGCGGTTTGAGCGGCATGCGCCGGCGAGCGTGATGGCGCGGGTTGCATTGGAGCACGCATTGCCGGCGGGCTGGGTGGACGAGGTGTTCGAGGCGCACCGCGAGCGTCAATATGCGCGTGAGTTGCTGTTCTCGACCGTTGTGGAACTGATGACGCTGGTGTGCTTGGGCCTGCGCCCGTCGCTGCACGCGGCGGCGCGGCAGATGCCGAGCCTGCCGGTGTCGCTGGCCTCGCTGTATGATAAGGTCAATCACACTGAGCCGGCCATCCTGCGCGCGCTGACACGCGGCAGCGCCGAGCGGCTGGCACCGGTGCTGGCGGCGCTAAACCGCCCTGCCAGCTTGCCTGGCTGGCGGCTTCGGGTACTGGACGGCAACCACCTGCCGGGAAGCGAGAAGCGCTTGGCGCCGTTGCGAGGGCACCGGGGTGCAGCCCTGCCAGGGCAGTCCTTGGTGGTGTATGATCCCGACCTTGGCCTGGTGGTGGACATGGTGGCCCACGAGGACGCGCACGCGAGCGAGCGTGCCGCGGTGGCGCCGTTGCTGGACAGCGCCGAGCCGGGCGACCTGTGAATCCCCGACCGGCATTTCTGCACCGGCGCGATCCTGGGAGGCTGGCAGGAAGCCGGGGCCAGCTTCATCGTGCGCGAGCACGCGAACCACCCGCGATTGGCCGGCCGAGGCGAGTGGCGCGCGTGCGGCCGCACCGAAACCGGTCAGGGCCGCGAGCAGGCAATCACGGCCAAGGGTCAACAAGCGCCCTGGCGGCGCATTGAGCTTGCGCTGGACGCACCGACCGAGGCCGGCGAGACCACGATCCGGCTGTGGAGCAACCTGCCCGCGGAGGTCGGCGCGAACCGAATTGCCGAGTTGTATCGCACGCGTTGGCGGATCGAGGGCATGTTCGGGCGGCTGGAAAGCGTGCTGCACAGCGAGGTCACCAGCCTTGGCCACCCCCGGGCGGCGTTGCTGGGCTTTGCCGCCGCCGTGCTGGCCTACAACGTCCTTGCTTTGCTCGCCCGCTGCGTGGAACAGGCGCACCAACACCAGGAGCCACCACCAGATGTGTCCACCTACCACCTGGCCGTGCAGATCAGAGGCAGCTATGAGGGATTGCTGATCGCCGTGCCGCCCGAGTGCTGGCCGCCGTGGCACAGCGCCGACCCTGGTCACCTGGCCGAACGGCTGCTCCACCTGGCCCGCGGCATCAACCCGCGCTAAATCGCCACCAGCAAATGCAAACCCAAGCTCACCAAGCTCAAAGGCTACGTCAATGGCAAAACCGCACGAGCACACGTCGCAACCGCCCGCATTCTCGCACACGCCAAAACAACACCCTGAAAGGGATGGCACTTAGAGCGTATCCCACTAAGCAGTCTTTCTTAATCCGTCACACGGACGTGGCATTTGGCGTTCCTGGTTGATCTTCTTGACCCCGGCGCGG
>CAXTGN010000246.1:0-7458 GCA_964243455.1 uncultured Acidobacteriaceae bacterium | reverse complement strand
CCTACTCCCTACTCCCTACTCCCTAAACATCGTCGGCCACTCCACCATGGAGTGGTGCTTAAGGTCCTGCTGCAGCGTCAGGGAGAGTTCACGGCGGTCGCGTAACACTGAAAGCGTAATCGGCCGGCCCTTGGCTGCATGAAGGCGCTTGGTCCAATCGGTAGCGTTGCGCAGGGTATACAGATCGGCGCGGACCACAACGTCGCCCGCACGCAGGCCAGCGTTGGCGGCAGGGCTGTCTGGAACGACGGAGTGAACCAGCAGACCTGTACCCAGCGCCGCGCCGAAGAAACCCGCCAATTGCGGTTCCATGGTGTCCAATACCGCGCCGGTATAGATGCTGCCGTGCACGATGTGGCCGATAAAGCCGGAACCGGGTGCCGGCGTGGCGGGAGCCGTGGGCAGAGGTGGGGCTGCATCAAGGGGTCTGTCCACGAAACCCGAGGCCAACGGGGAGTTGTCGGAGGCGATGGGCGGCGGCGGGGGCTCAGCGATGTACAGGTGCGCCATCGCCGCTCGCGCGACCTCCTCACGATCTCCCAGTTGGGCTGTCAGGTTCATCTGGTGGCCGCCACGAACGACCGTAAGGGCCACCTGCACACCCGCCCCAGCATCGTGGATCATGCGGCGAAGCGCCTCCGCCCCGGCGATGGCCTGCCCATTCAGGCTGACGATGACGTCGTGGGCACGTAACCCGGCTTTACCTGCGGGGCCATCATGGTCGACCATCACGACCTCAACGCCGTGAGGGCTGTTGAGGCGCATCGCCTTCAGCTGGTCGTCTGGCACATCGTGAAATTCGATGCCAAGATACCCCTGCGATCGGCCATTGACCGCGCCCCGGAGACCAGTATGTGCGGACGTCGGCGGTCCGGAGACCGCCGCGGACATGGGGAAGCAAGCAAGCAGAACCGTTCCGCCGAGCAGCGCGGCTCGACGGTAGTCTGGGAAGCCAAATCTGAATGACGCAAGGTGCGGCATGGCGAGTTACTCGATGTCCGAGGCGCTCTGCAGCACCTGGAAAGAAGCGGTGCGGACGGCAGGGTTTGCGTCCTCGGTGGAGACGGTCCGCAGGGCCTGACGCACGCTGGAATCGGCGCCCACCGGCGAGAGCATGGAGATCGCCTCTGTGCGAACAGCCTCGCTCCGATCGTGCATCAGCGCCTCAAGTACAGCGTCCCGCACGTGGACATCTTCCGCCACATAGGGCTGCAGACCATTGAGCGCATGCATACGAACGGCGGGACTCTTGTCGAAACGCAGGCTGTTGACCAGCGCGAGGCGAAGTTCGCCGGAGCCATTGTCGGCGTCGTCTACCGAACTGCAGGCATGGCCTGTCCGGCACTCATCGGCAACCAGAGACACAGCGGCCTCATGTGCCTTGTTGTTGGCGGCGAGCTTGGTGCCGAGCAGAAGGAGGTTGCGGATCTCGGGGCTGTTCATGGAGCCCTGCACGGTCTCGGGAACGACGCGGTTGTAGTCCACCTGCACCAGGTCGGAGTTGGGCGTCTGGCGAATGCCCGAGACGCTGGCGACCTCACCCTGCCCGGGCCGGGAGATGACCACCGGCGTAGCCTTCTGGGGAAGGCGAGCTACCTGGTACCGGGTCAGCACGTTGCCCCCAAGAAAGCCGACGCCCATCAGGAGCGTGGCCAGGGCTGGTGCCCCCGAGACGAAGCCCAACCACCGCGAAGCATTCGCCGCGAAGCTTCCGAAGAGCGACTGCGTGGGCATGGCGTCCAGCGCGTCATCCAGCCGCATCCGGGAGGCGGCAAGCAGATTTGGAGGCGGGTCCATCACCGGATCCAGAGCCAGCGTCTCGTGAAGGGCGAGATGCGCGTTCCACTCGCGGCGGCACTCTTCGCAGCTGTTCAAATGCTGCTCCAGCGGCATCAGCAGATCGTCTGGAAGTTCGCCGTATTGGGCTAAAACAATGCTTTCTTGCGCGTCTTGGCATCGCATGGGTGCGTTCCTCGTGTGGTCTCTCATGAAGGTGTTGCAGCGCGGGTCGTTTGTGTGTCATGCCCGCTTGGGTGGTACTGGGTCGTGCGGTACTGGTCTGAGGTTCTAGGTTCCAGGTTCTAGGTGCTGAAATCCTTTGTTACCTCACCACAGCCAGCCGGGCGCGTAGCTTGCGGGTGGCGCGGAACAATGTATTCTTTGCAGTTTCTTCCGTGGTCGAGAGCATCTCTCCGATGGTTCTCAGCTTTAGGCCCTGGTAGTGCTTCAGTTCGAAGACGGTGCGTTCGCGGGGCGTCAGTTCGGCCAGGGCGCTCTGGATCGCGGCGTACTGATGTTTGCGCTCCAGCTCGCGGGCCGGATCTGCCGTCGAGCGGTCATCCTGGACGTTGGCCATCAGATCCATCTCCTCACCCGAGGAGTCGAGGACAGTTCCCGGGTCCTCGCGGCGACTCTTGCGGCGCCGGAGCTGATCGAGGCACAGATTCGTGACAATCCGATACAGCCAGGTATAGAAGGAGCACTCGAAACGGAAGTTCGACAGATGGCGGTAGGCCTTGATAAAGGCCTCCTGATGCACATCCTGTGCGTCCTCCTCGTTGCCGAGCATATGCAGCGCCAGGCGAAGGACGCTTCGGTCGTAGCGACGGACCAGGGAGTCGAAGGCGGTACGTTCTCCTTTTTGCGCGGCGCGGATGAGGTCATCGTCCTCGGCGCGTTGCTGGGCCCGGGCGTCCAGCTCCTGCGGGGTGAGCTTGACGCGAGCGCTTCCGGGTTGTGCGGCCGAACTGGATCCCGGTTTGGGCATGCGATCTGCCGCTGATTCTACTTCGGTGGCAGGAGAGCTGGCCGCAAGGGTCTCCTGCAGTCCGAGCGCAAAGGGGCTAACGCGTCGGCGAAGGGTGTCGCCGGGGAGGACGATCGCGGGGGAGGTGCTCATGCCTGGTGCTGACTCCGGAGTCAGGGTGTTGCTACACCGGTATGGACGGACCGGCTGCGGCACAGTGAGCAGGCCCCGAAAGATTGACGTCGGGGTAACGGGAGTACCCTTGCCTGTCGTGGCCCTCGTAGGCCAGAGTAGTAGGCGCTGCCGGGTAACGACCGGCACACCCGTTTTGGCATCTGAAGCAACGCAAGCGGTTGCGGGGTGCAGCTGGCCGGCTGGCTGAAGGGACGACAAACGATGTCTGGAAAACGTTGGGGGATTGCGCTGGCCGCAGTCATCTTGCAGATCGCCTTGGGCGCGGAGTACGCGTGGAGCATCTTTCGCACGCCGCTCATGACCACCTTCAAGTGGAATATCGACCAGGTCACCCTGGCGTTCACGATCGCCATCTTTGTTCTCGGCTTCGCCGCGTACTTCGGCGGCGTCTGGAGCACGCGCAGCGGACCACGGGTCGTGGCCATGACGGGCGGTCTGCTCTATGGGCTGGGGGTCGCTCTGGCCAGCCAATCCAACCACGGCTTGTGGTGGCTGTACCTCACGTATGGCGTCATTGGGGGCATTGGCGTCGGTTTCGCGTACATCATCCCGGTGGCCGTGCTGGTCAAGTGGTTCCCTGATAAGCGCGGTCTGATGACGGGCATCGCCGTCGGCGGTTTTGGCGCGGGAGCGCTGATTACAGCCCCGATCGCGACACGGCTGATTGCCAGCGTGGGTGTGCTGACGACCTTTCTTTACCTCGGCCTGGTGTTTCTGGTGGTCACGGTGGCCTGCGGCTACTTCATGCAGAACCCGCCCGACGGGTACAAGCCTGAGGGATGGGAGCCGTCGACGGCTTTGAAGAAAACAGAAGGCGCGCGGGATTTCACCCTCGGCGAGGCGCTGCACACATGGCAGTGGTGGGCCCTGTGGCTGCTGCTTTTCCTGAACACCTCGGCAGGGATCTCGGTCATCTCGCAGGAAGCGCCGATGTTCCGTGAACTGGCCGGTGTCACGGCGCTGGCGGCTGCCGGTATGGTCGGCATCGTCAGCTTCGGCAACGGAGCAGGGCGCATTTTTTGGGCGTGGGTCTCTGACCTGATGCCGCGCCGATTTGTGTTCTTGATCATGTTTTTGCTACAGGCCGTGTTGTTCTGGCTATTGCCCGAGATGAATAGACAAGGGCCGCTGACGGCGGTGGCGTTCATCATCCTGCTTTGCTACGGCGGGGGGTTCGGCACCATGCCGGCCTTTGCCGCAGACTATTTCGGCCCGAAGTTTGTTGGATCCATCTACGGGCTGATGTTGACGGCGTGGGGCTTTGCCAGCGCGTTCGGCCCGCTCCTGATCGCGCATACGCGACGTGCCACGGGCCACTATTTGAGCGGCCTGCACATTCTGGCCGTGGTGCTGCTGTTCTCAGCGATTCTGCCCTTCTTTGTGCGGCCGCCGCAAACGCTTCCAACAACTCCGGCCCGATAAGGTCGCCTTGAGCGTGGCTCCGGCGGTGCGTCTTTCCCGGGGCCCGGGTGAGCCACCTGCACCTTGGCCCCTTTTTTCCGTATCGAAGGTCGCGTCGCGCCGGCCGCGTCATAGCCGGGGCCCAGCGCGTCTCATTCGATGACACCCTGCGGGTGCTCTGTGAGGCCGATCCTTGTCTGACTTTCCGCCACCCGTTTTGAACCGCCGGGCATTTCTGCGGCAGACGGTTGCTTTTTCTGCTCTCGCCGCGATGCGGCCGAACAACTTGCTCGCTGCGTTGCCATCCGTGTTTGGGGACGACTCCGCTGCACCCAACCCGGCCAACCCGCACATGCTCCTGCTGGGCGACTGGGGAGCGGATCACTACCCCCAGCAACAGCGAGCCGTGGCCACCCAGATGCAGCGCTATGTGGACACCCGGCAAGTGCATCCGCAAGCCGTTTTCCTGCTGGGCGACAACTGGTATGGCAACATGATTGGCGGGCTGAGCTGCCCGCGATGGCAGACCGACTTCGAGCAGATGTATCCGACTTCCCACTTCTCCTGCCCCTTTTACGCGGTGCTGGGGAACCATGATTATGAGCACCGGATCGACAGCAAAGCGGAGCTGCAACTGGCCTACCCGCAGCACGTGAAGACGCGGTGGACGATGCCTGGCCGTTGGTACACCTTCACCTGGCCGCAGGCGAAGCCGCTGATCACCTTCATTTGCCTCGACTCAAACCTTCCTGGCACCAAGGACGACCCATTTCCCTGGAGTTCCACCATGTCGCACAAGCACACCGAGGAACAAGAGGCATGGTTCCAGGGCGAGCTGGCCAAGCCAAGGACGACGCCCTTTGTGGCCGTGGTCTGCCACCATCCGCTGTTCACCAACGGCATCCACAAGGACAACACGCTTCTGATCAAGCGATGGGAGCCGGCGGTGCGGCAGGCCAAGGTCGATTTCTGGATCACAGGGCACGATCACGACCTGCAGCACATCGAGTTTGCCGGCCATCCGACGAGTTTCGTGATCTCGGGCGGGGGTGGTGCGGAGTTGGTCGATTGGACGACACCGCCGGACAAGCGCGGGCCGTTCGGGTCAAAGGTGCTTGGCTTCTCGGACCTGGAGGTCGTCGATGGCGCCGTGGTGATCAGGCACATTGACGTGAATGGCCAGGAGTTACATGCCTTCCGAAAGGATCCAGGCGGGAAAGTAACGCTGCTGAAGCCGCTCGGGACAGCTTGAGGGAACAGTGAGGAGGCAGGAGTGAAGAAGTGAGGAGTTCCGAACCTTCCGGTCGTACTGCCTGGCTGATGCCGGCACAAGCGAACCGAGGGTCCCGTCTTCACTCTTCGCTTCTCTCTGCTCTACACTGGGCGCGATGGCTTCGTTGTTTCCTGATGATCGCCGGCCGGCAGATACCCGGCCACCGTTTCGGAAGTATCCGCCCCGACCCAAAGCACAACAGGTTGAGCTGCCGCCTTTGCCGGAGGGCTGGATTTTGGCGCACTGCGATGGCGGCGCGCGCGGCAATCCAGGACCGGCAGGCTTTGGCGCGGTGGTGGTCGATGCCGCGGGTAACCCGCTGGCAGAGCTCAGCGAATTTCTGGGCTTCCGGACCAACAACTTTGCTGAGTATTCAGGCCTGCTCGCAGTGCTGGCTTGGGCACTGGAGCACGGGCATCGCAAGGTGCGCGTGATCTCGGACTCGGAGCTGATGGTCAAGCAGATTCAGGGCAAGTACAAGGTCAACTCCCCTGATCTCCGGCCCCTGTTCGAGGAAGCTCGACGGCGCATTGGGCAGCTGGAGAACTTTGAAGTCCATCACGCACTGCGGCACAAGAACAAAACGGCCGACCGCCTGGCCAATGAAGCCATGGATCGGGGGATGGGCAAGCCTGCGGCAGGGGCTGGCAGCGTCCCGGCGAGCGTGTCGGCAACACCCTATCCACAGCGGGAGAGCGCCCCGCCTGCGCCCGCGAGGTTGGATGTCACGTCAAAACAAGACACGCCTGCAAAGGCAATGCTGCGGGGCTTTGTACGCGACGGGGTCATTCATCTGCTGGGAGGCAAGAGTCTCCCGGAGAACTCCTTCGTAAAGATTGTGCCGGAGTGACCGATAAGGGAAGTATGGGGCCGGACCAACTGTCAGAATGCGCAGCAAACGCGACAGCAAGGGGCCGGAGTCTGTTTCGACTCATAACCGTTGTGCTTGGCCTTCTGTGCGGGATGAGCAGCCTTCGAAGCAGCGCCCAGATCTCCGAGCCGAGGGCACTCAGTGCCTTGAAGCTCGCTGTAACGGCGGAGCTCAATGCAAGCAAGACCGACAAACTGCCCTGGATGTATCGGGATCACGACGCCCAGCCGGGGAAAGACGCTGTATATCAGGTAATCGAGACGCCCCGGGGAGACCTGCGGCGCATGCTGGAATTGAATGGCACGCCTCTGACCGGGGCCGCCCGGGACAAGGAGCTGGACCGCCTTCGCGAGTATGTCAGCAGCCCCGACGAACAGGCGCATCAGAGAAAGCTGGCCGAGGCGGACGACAGGCAGGCACGCGAATTTCTTGGCATGCTCCCCGGTGCCTTTGTGTGGACGACCGTGAGCGAGACGGCGCAGACCATCACTCTCAAGTTCCACCCCAATCAGGATTTCAGCCCTCCCGACAGCCAGTCGCGTGTCCTGAGCGTGATGGCGGGTCAATTGGTCATCGCGCGCAGCGCCAACCGCATCCAGTCCCTGCAGGGCACGCTGACCGATGACGTCAAGTTCGGTTTTGGCTTCTTCGGCAAGATCGACAAAGGTGGAACCTTCAACGTTGAAAGGCGGGAGCTGTCGCCTGGGCACTGGCAGATCACGGAGACCCACGTGCACATCGGTGGTCACGCCTTGTTGTTCAAAACAATCGGACAGCAGGATGATGAGGCTAAGACAGAGTGGCACCCGTCCACGGCCCCGGATCTTCCGGCGGCTCTCCAGCAGATCGTGAGATAGAGACGCAGATCACACCTTAGTTTCAGTCGAAGAACTCGCATCCCGGGACGGGGCGTGGCACTCTAAATAAGCGTGTACCTTCGTCCAAAGCTCATCGCGACGGCGGCCGCGGCTC
>CAXTGN010000245.1:0-7458 GCA_964243455.1 uncultured Acidobacteriaceae bacterium | reverse complement strand
CCGAACCAGCCCGCCGCCAACAATCGTTCCAATGGATTCGAGCGGCCGGGTACACCTGCTCAGCCTGCGCCGAACCGTGCTGTAGCTCCTTCCCAGCCGGCTCCCGGACAACGGCCCGGCTCCGAAGCCGCCCGCCCGCAACCCCAGCCACAGACGCAGGCCCGTCCCAATGTCGAGGCGCAAAGGCCCGCCTTCAACCCGGCACCCCGCCCACAACCCCAGGCAGCGCCACGCCCTGCGGCTCCGGCCCCCGCAGCACGCCCTGCGACTCCTGCTCCCCGTGTAGAGGCGCCACGTCCTGCAGCTCCCGCTCCCCACGCTGAGGCGCCGCGTCCTGCGACTCCTGCTCCCCACGCTGAGGCGCCGCGCCCCGGTGGTGGCAATGCGCAGCCCCATCCCGCAAGCACCGGCGGTGCTCAACCCCACGGCGGTGGCGATCACCGCCACGGCTAGAATCGCTGCACCTTTCAAGGCGCGAGGCTCAAACCTCGCGCCTTTTTGCTTTTACGCATTGCAGCAACACAGCATCCACGTAGGAATTTGTTGTTGTCATTCCCGAAGGAAATCTGCGTCTTTGCAGGCGCTCTCTTCCATCCGCCTACGGTGGCTCTCATTACGGACGGTGTTCAGGACTGGATACTCCCTCAAAGGTGGCAAACAGCACGCAGCACTTCTTGCCGATAGTAGAGGTATGCGCTTCCCGCTGCTACGTCCTCAACCCAAAATCAAGGCACAGCCTCCCGCCATCCTCTGCGTGCCATCCTCCTTTTGCCTGCGTTGCCCCATTCACGAGCGCGAAGCGGTGTGCTTCTTCAAGCGAGGCAAGCCAGTCCAGGCCTGATTGCAGGGTCCCTATAGAATCGCTAGCTCACGGCTAATACGAGTTTGGGTGTATTCCCATACAGTACTGTCCGGCGAGAGATGGGCCCGCGTCTTAGCTCTCGAACTGGGGCAGGTGCTCCAGATCGGTATCGGGGACAGGCTCCAGCGGCCCACCTGCCTTAATCCAGGCCTTCAGCCCACCGGCAATCACCTTGGTCTTGCAGTCTTCCTTCTCCAGCGCCTTCGCCACGCGAACACTCGTCGCATCCCGCGCGCACGAGCAGTACAGGTATATATCGCACTCCGGCGCCATGAAATCGCGCAGAGCCGCGACCTCTTCCCGCAGCCGATTTGGCTCCACGCGGATCGAGTTCTTGATGCGTTGCATGCCCGGATCGTAATACCCATGCGAGCGCACATCCGCGATCACAACAATCCGGTCGCGCGGCCCGTCCTGCAGGGCTGCAGCCAGTTCCCCCGCTGCCACGCGCTCCACATTCGTGAACCGGGTATCGCGCACATAGCTCATCACGAGCCACAGGACATACAACAGCACCACCGCCGTGAACATGGTCGCGGTGAGGTGTCCAAGCCGATCCACCAGGGCGATTGTCTGCCGAAGAAACGGTGCCAGAACGAAGCCGGCCAGGGACCAGGCGGAGGTGTACAGCAGAGCACCGGCAGCATCCAGCCCCAGAAATTTGCCCGGGGGCATGTTCAGGCTGCCCGACAGCGGTGCGGCGACCGTGCTCAACCCGGGGATAAATTTGGCGAAAATCAGCGTCTTGGGACCACGCCGGTAAAACGAGTTGGCCGAGCCAAAAATGCACGTCTCGGGGTTCAAACTTACCCGGCAAAGCCCCGCTAACAGCCACCACCCTGTAAGCCGGCCACCTGTGTACAGCAACAGATCGCCCAACACGGCGGAAAGCATGGCACACAGAATTACGAATCCCAGGTTCAGCCCGGCTCCATGCGCTGAGGCTCCAGCGATCAGCAGCACCACAGACACCGGCATCGGGATCCCGCATGCTCCCAGGAAAAGAGCTCCTGCGGTCGCAGCGTATGCATGGTGGCCTACAGCGGCCAGCAGATTCATGACGTACCTTGGTCCCCGAAGCCGGCGGAGCCTTCCCTGATCGCTGTTCTACATAGGTTGGATGCGCAAACCCACCTGATTGTCTCGCGACGTACGGCCGTCGTCCGGAAAAGGCTCCGCTTACGTTGAGCTCGTGTCTGCCAGGCTACTCGTTGCCGGTCGGACCTCAAAATTGCACCCGCGCTCCGAGCTCCACCGTCCTCTCGCGGCTCAGTCCCGTTGTAGAGGAGAGCGCCGTCCCAAACGCGGGCGTCGAGAGGCCCTCGGCGGCAATCGTCCCCGCGTCCTGGAAAATCAACGGCGTCATGCCTCCAACGCTTCCTGCGGCGCCCAGCAGAAACGCCCGCGTCTCCACCCGGGACACGCTCACCGTATTCAGCAAATTGAACGCATCGGCCCGCACCTCCAGCCGCCACGCGCCCTCTTTACCGCGCCCCAGCCCTACTTCCCTTGACGCCCGCAAATCCAGCTTGCTCCGCATCGGCAGTCGCAGTGTGTTGCGCCCTAGGGTCGGAAGGTACGTGGCTCCGCCCGACCCATTGATGGACTCATGCCCGCCCGCCAGGCGTGTTCCACCGAAAATCACATAGCTGTATGGCGCCCCGCTGCCCGCACGCCCAACTGCCGCTAGGCCCCATCCCGACAGGATCTGCCGCTGCCACTCCGCGCCCGTGTGCCACGCGCTTCGGTAGCTCACGGTTCCGGCAATCTGCCACGGCCGGTCTAGGCTCGACCGCGCCTTGTCGTAGCCGTTTGTGGAGGGATCGAACTGCCCATCCTGCCGTGGCGTCGGGCCCGCTAGCGGTCCATAGTCGATCGCTTTCGAAAAGGTATAACTCGCACGCGCTCCCCATCCATGCCAGGGCCGCAGCACCGCCTCCCCCGTCCCGCTGTGGTACGTCGCGTTCGCATTCGACTCGATCGCCGTAACCGGCCCGAACTTCGTCGTACGCCGCGCCGTGTACAGCGGTACCTGAAAGCTCTGTCCCGTCCGCAAACCGTGCTGCCCATCGCCGCCCTGGAGCACATAGCTCACGGTCCCGGTGCTCGGCGCGATGTTCAGATCGGTCGTCTGCGGCAACTGCGTCGCCCAGGCCGTGGCATACTCGCCGCGCAGCAGCACGTGCCGTCCTGCCTCACGCTCCAGCGCCATGGACGCCCGCAGCACCGCCGGCAGCCGAAACCGCTGCGAAAACACCGTCACCGACCCTGTCTGCGCTACGGCCGCTATCCCTGCCGGGGCGTACTGAAAGGAGCATGGGTACCCAAATCCCTGGTTCGCCACCTGGGGGCACTCCGTCTCCACGGCCGGCGTGATGCGGATGCTCGTCGTCGAGCGGACCGTGCCTGTGTCGGTCAGCGCCGCATTCAGGGTCGCGCCGGGCAGCCGCCCGAAGAACATCCCATACCCCGCCTGCACCGTGAACCACGCCCCACGCCGTGCATGCATCCCCCCCGGCGACCAGCTCACCGCCACCCGCGGCCCCACGTTGTTGCGGTCCTCCGGAAAGCTCGCCGTCGATCCAAACGCAGGGGAGCCCGCGGCCCCGGCCACCTGCAACGCCGCATCCAGCGCCGCGTTCGGCGCCAGCGGAAAAGGCAGCAGCTGGTATTCCCACCGTGCACCCAGGGTAAGCCGCAGATTCGGTCGAAAGCGGATGGCATCCTCGGCAAAGCCCGCGATCTCGTGCGTGATGAACTCCGTCTCGGCATCGGCGAAACTCTGCGAATAGCTGCGGAAGCAGAAGTAATGCATGTCGGCGTTCACGCTGGGGCACGCCCCGTTCGGATACGCATGGACGTTGTAGGTATAGTCCGTGATCCAGTCCACCAGGCCACCCGCGTGCCCGTTCGTTGTCCCACTGTCGTACAGAAACGACCCTTCCAGATTCGTCGCCCCCAGCACGCGGTCGTCCAGCCGGCTCCAGCTCCCGCCGACGCTCACCAGATGTCGTCCAAAGCGCCAAAGGCTCGTGTCCGCCACATCGGTTCGTCGTTCATCCGGATACGCCACCCGCCCCAGGCTCGCCAGCGTTCCATAGCTGAAGCCCTGAGGCGCAATCGCCACCTGCGGCGCAAACCCGCCCGGTCCAATCGCCGGCACCGACGCCGACCCCACACCCGGCGTCTCGGCTTCCGTGTCCCGCGCCAGCTGTCCGCGCACCTCGTTCGTCCACCGAGGCCCCAGCGCGTGCACCCACCGCACGGCTCCAGCATCCACGGCAATCGAGCTCGTCCCCACGCTGCCCACGGCACGGCTCACCACGCCCTCAGCGATCTGTCCGCCTCCCGTTGCCGGCGTGGCCGACCGCACGCCGCCGTAGCTCAGGCTCACGCGGTCCGCTCGCGTCGGCGATAGATCCACCCGCCCAAAACTCAGCCAATGCGATCCGCGCAGCCTCTCCGGTCCGGAAAGCCCATTCAGGTACCCCAGCGCCGCGGCGACCTCGCCCGCCCTCACCCCACGGTTCCCCAGCAGAGCCCGCTGCGTACTCGAAAGCTGATAGAAGCCCGCCGTCTCCGGCGACGAGAACAGCGTTTGTATCCGCTCCCGCGCCTCCGCGCTCCCGAACAGCCCTATACGCCACCGCTCGCCCAACCCCGGCAGCCTGGCCGGCAGACCGGCCGCGCCGCCGAACTGCAACTCCGAGTCCGCCGGCCGAACATACGCCGAGCTCACATCGCCCGCTTCGTAGTTCGTCACCACGGCATACGGATTGGCAGCACCCCAGCCGGCCTCGCGCGCCTGGAAAAAGGCATTCCCATGCAGTCCGGCACGCGACCGGGCGTCCACCCCGCGCGAGGTCACCCTGATCGTTCCCCCAACCGCCCCGCCAGTCTGCGCCGAGTACGTTCGCGGCGTCACCCGCAGCCGCCCGACAGCTCCCTGCGCAAACCCCGCGCCCGCCTGCGATCCGCCCCCACCCGATCCCGTGGCCCCGAACGAAAGCCCTGATCCGCCGCCAGCCCGTCCACGGACTCCGTATTCTCCACGCTCGGCACTCCGCCAAAACTCAACCCCGATGCCGCCGATCCCGTCTCGTGCCCCTCCCGCACGCTCGCGGTCTCTTCACCCTCCCCGGGATCCTGCGCCGCGCCGCCATCCGCCAGCGTCGTGTCCCGCGCAGCCGACGAGATCTCAGCCATCGCCTCCCACTCACGTCCGGGAACCGGCATCTCCATCACCGAGTCATGGCGCTGGGTCCCGGAACTCGCTCTGCGGGAAGCACCCGCCCCCACCGGGCCTTCCGCAGTCTCAACCGGCGCGACCGCGGTCTCCGCCCCACTGCCCTCAGCCTCCAGCAGAACGCCCCCCGGTCCATCTGACCAACGCAGATCGACGTCCGCGACCTCACCCGGCTCCACGCGCAGCCGCACGGAGCCAGCCCAGACAGGGGTCATCGCCAGCCGTAGGGACACCATGTACTCGCCCGCAGGCAGGCTCAGAAACCCAAATGATCCGCCCCGGTCTGTCCCCGCCACCCACGCAACGCCGGTCTCCACGGACACCAGGCGTACAGCGGCCCCACCCACTGCCGATCCACGGCCATCATGCACCTGGCCCCGCAGCACCGCATCCGTGGTCCCCTGCGCGCACTCTGCGCGCACGGGGGCCGCTGCCAAAAGCAGTCCAAGCCAACAAACCAGCCATCGCCCAAGCGCACCTGCGCCCAAACCGTGCTCCGCCCCGAGTGCCTCAGCCGGGGCTCCTGACTACGCAACAGGAGAACGTCGATTCGGGCCGCTACCAGCCCTGCCCGCAGCCTACACACACACCGCACTCCCCACCATCCCCGCTTAGGGTCACGTGACCCCCACAACCAAGCCCCACCACCAACCGCTCCACCGCCAACGCGCAGCCCCAACCGCCTCATCGCCGACCGCTTCATCAGCCAACCGCCTCTTGGCCAACCGCTTCTCCGCCAACCGCCCCACACCCGCCCGCCTCATCGCCATCGCGAAGCGCCGACCGCCCCACCAGCCGCCCGCTACACTAGCTAAGTGTTCATCGATGAAGCCCGCATCCGCGTCAAAGCCGGCAATGGCGGCAACGGCGCCATGGCCTTTCGCCGTGAAAAATTCGTCCCCCGCGGCGGTCCCTCCGGCGGCGACGGCGGTCACGGCGGCGACGTCCTCATGCGCTCGTCCCTCTCGCACAACACCCTCATCCATTTCCGCTTCAACCCCGAGTGGAAGAGCCAGCGCGGCGGCCACGGCCTCGGCTCCAACATGTCCGGCTACCGCGGCGAGTCCGTCACCCTCAACGTCCCCGTCGGCACCGTCCTCTACGACGACGCCACCGGCGAGCTCATCCACGACTTCGCCACCCCCGACGACGAGATCGTCATCGCCCGCGGAGGTCGCGGCGGCCGCGGCAATCAGCACTTCGCGACCAGTACCCACCAGGCCCCCCGCGAGCACGAGCTCGGCCGCACCGGCGACGAACGCGCCTTCCGCCTCGAGCTCCGCCTCCTCGCCGACGCCGGCCTCGTCGGCTTCCCCAACGTCGGCAAATCCACGCTGATCTCGCGCCTCTCCGCCGCCCGCCCCAAGATCGCCAACTACGCCTTCACCACCCTCGAGCCCAACCTCGGCGTCGTCCAGATCGGCGACGCCCCCTACGAGCTCAGCTTCACCGTCGCCGACATGCCCGGCCTCATCGAAGGCGCCCACCTCGGCGCCGGCCTCGGCGTCCAGTTCCTCCGCCACATCGAGCGCACCGCCATCCTCGTCCACCTCGTCGACGTCTCCGACACCGCCATCGGCACCGCCCCCACGCCACCCCAAGACACCGTCATCTCGACCGAAGGCGCAAAGCGCCGCAGCGGAGAGACCCCTGTATCTACAGGCGACGACGCAGTCGAGCCCGTAATACCCGAACTCCCCGACGCCCCAGTCGAGACGGCTGACCCCGTCGAAAACTACCGCATCATCACCAACGAGCTCCGCAGCTTCGACCCCTCCCTCGCCGCCAAGCCCACCCTCATCGTCGCCACCAAGATCGACGCCGCCAACCCCGCCAAGCTCAAAAAGCTCAAAGCGATGGCCACCCGCCGCAAGCTCCCCTTCTTCACCATCTCCTCCGTCACCGGAGAAGGCCTCGAGCCCCTCAAATACGCCATCGCCGAGCGCGTCGCCGAGCACCGCAAGGCCAACCCCCTACCCGAAGCCCCCGAACCCGCCATCCACAAACCCGCCAAAACCAAACCCCAATTCCCCCCACCCCCACCAAAGGTAAGCGGCAGCAAAGCGCATTGAGCTGACTAAGACAGTTGATAGCCAAGAGTCCCGGTGGTTGTATTTATTTCAATTTGGCTATTGATTGGACGAGCTCGTTGACTGATCCAATGATTTTTGTAAGTCCCTTTGAGGTCTCTGCAACGTCATCCGACGCTACCCTGACTTTTGTTTCTCGGTCTCCCAGTACTTGTTGCGTGGGAGAGCTAAAAACCTTCTCTATAGAAGCTAAAACGAAGTCTGTATACTTCGCCGCGTCAGCGGCATCGTTCTTGTCTATGAGTTTCTCAACAAGCTCG
>CAXTGN010000244.1:0-7461 GCA_964243455.1 uncultured Acidobacteriaceae bacterium | reverse complement strand
ACGTTCGCGAACGGACCGCATCGCGATGAGTATCTGCAGGAGATGAACCGTGAGTTGCTCAGCCACTACGACGACATGACCGTCGGCGAGGCGCTGGGCATCACGTTGCCGGAGGAACCAAAGATCGTTGCGTCCGACCGACACGAACTGAACATGGTCTTCAACTTCGACGCGATCCGGATGAACCGCGGTTCAGGGTACACGGAACGCAAGTGGACCCTCCCGGACTTAAAGGCCATCTACGACAGCCATGCCAGCACGCTCGGCAAGGGAAGCTGGGATACGGTGTTCCTGTCCAACCATGACAACCCCCGGCTTGTCTCGAACTTCGGCGATGATTCTCCACAGTTTCGCGCGGTCTCCGCAAAGATGCTGGAGACCATGCTGCTGACTTTGCGCGGAACGACATTTTTGTATCAGGGCGACGAACTGGGGATGACGAACTTCCCTTTTCAGAAGCTGGAGCAGTTCAACGACATCGAGGTAAAGAACGCTTACAAGGCCCGGGTGCAGACCAAGGAGATTTCGGAGTCGCAGTTCCTCGCCGAGTCCCGGCGGTTTGGCCGTGATAATTCACGGACCCCAATGCAATGGGACAGCACAGCGAACGGAGGCTTCACCACAGACAAAGCCACGCCGTGGCTGGCCGTGAACCCTAACTATAAGACGATCAACGCGGCGGAGGAGCTGGCGAACCCCGATTCCGTGTTCCACTTCACGCAAAAGGCGATTGCGCTCCGGCACGCACACAAGGCCTTCGTGTATGGCGATTACCACGACCTGGATCCGCAGCATGCGCAGATTTTTGCCTATACGAGAACGCTGGGCAACGAGCGTTTCCTCACCGTGCTGAACTACACGGGACACGATGTCACCTACAACTTGCCGGAGGGCACCAGGGCAGGTGTGCTGGAGGTGGGCAATCTTCCGACCTCTGAGGCGAATGCCTCGACCCTGCATCTTCGGCCCTGGGAGGCGCGGATCTATCGCTTCTGAGCCTTCCTGTTTGTCGGATGTCAAAGCAGGGCAGCACATCCTGAGGGGTTCCGGTACCCTGTCCTAGATGCGTTGGAACGGCTTTTTGATCGGCCCTGCCCAGAGGGTTGCGGCGGTGCTGCTGCTGGTCTTGCTGGGTGAGTGCCTCTGGACGATCGCCCATCAGCCGCTGAACTCGGATGATTACCGCTACGCGCGTTGTGGGCGCGAGATGTGGGAGCGGCCCTCTCCGCTTCAGGGATATTTCACTACATGCGGGAACCTGAACGGTGATGGCACTCTGGCGTACCGTGTCGCCGGTCTACCGCTTACGGTTCAGCGCTGGGTGCTGCTGGGCGTGGACCATCTGCGCAAGCCGGAGAACCGCGAATACAGTAGCGGTTCTCTGAACGGAACGACATGGGAAGCGCGGCACGAACTGAGCTATATTCAGTGGTTGATTCGTCTTCCCTTCGTGTTCTTCGCCGTGTGGCTGGGGGGTGGGCTGTGGTGGGTAGCGCGGCGACTGTATGGCAATGAGGGCGGAGCTTTGGCGCTTGCCTTGTATGTCTTTTGCCCCGCCATCGTGGGCTATGCCACGACCCCGAATAACGAGATCCTGGCACTTTGGGGCCTGTACGGCCTGGTGTACACGGCCATCGGTGTGGCCCATGCGTTGCAAGGGCCCCAACGCAAATGGAAGCCACGCATCCTTCTGCTGACGGTCGCGCTGGGGTTGACGGCCGCCGCGCATCTCCTGGCGGCCCTGGTGGGCTTTCTGGCCGGCGTCGTCTTTTTTTACTATCTTGCGGAGCGTCGGCGTGCGTACGTTGCCCAGATCATGATTTATGCGTGCCTGGGCGCGGTCTTCATCCTTTTTGCGAGTTTCTCGTTCCGCATGGCGCCATTCAGCTACGTGTTCACTGGGGGAGGGGCGCGTTTTTGGTTCTCGCTCGAGGCAGTCCGGCGCTTCACCCACCAAGTAGTCAATGCTCCCATTCTGGTTGTGACCGCCGTCTCGGTGGTCGTGTATGCCTCGGCGAGACGGTCGCGCTACTTCGGGAATACCACGCCGCTGCTCATGATCCTGGTTCTTCTGCCGCTGTACACGACGCAGGTGATTTCGGCGCCGTGGATTTGGGCGCTCCCGTTCCTGTTTACGTTCGTGGGCGTCGTCTTTGCTGTCATGTTGGATTTCCGGCAGCGCAAGGTGTTTCTGCTGTTCTCAGGAGCAGCCGTCCTGGCGCAGGCTGCGCTGTGCTGGATGACCTTAGGCAGCCTGGCTGCTGTCTGACGCACGGTCCTTGTACGTGACGGGAACTGGACCAGCTATGGTTCCCATGGCACGAAAGGGGTAGGCCAGCAATCGGGCTCATGTCATGTTTGTGCATCCAATGAAGAACGAACCGCTCAAGTACTCGAGCAGATAAGGCCCCCGAACCGCCGTGACGACGCCGCTGTGCCCTTCTTACCCCCAGATCTCAGCCCTTCGCCTCCGCCGACCGCTTGCCGCCGCCCTGCTTGGCACCTGCGTGCTCTTTCCGCTAGCCGGATGCAAGAACCACAACCTTTCCAGCCTCTTTCACCATCGCCGGGCAAAGTCGAAGCCCAATACCAACGAGTACAGCGATAACCTGCAGCAAGCTGTCGGGTCGCCGCAGTCTCCGCTGCTCAAGTGGAGCAACTACGCGGATGATCAGCCGCTTGTGCAGAAGTTCTACGAGGATCGGGAGTGGGAGCTTGCCTGGACACGCGACGGCAAGCCGACGAAGACGGCAACAGCGCTGATCCAGATGTTTACAGATGCTGATAAGAAGGGCCTGCGCCCCGACGATTACGACGGTCAGCACTGGCAGGAACACCTCCGTACAGTAGCAGCAACTAAAGACGAGAACGTCGTCGCGCAATTCGATGTGGCGGTGACTGTAACGGCGATTCGCTTCCTCAGCGACCTGCATCTTGGGCGGGTCAACCCGCAGTCGCTGAACTTCGACATAGACGTTCCGGCCAGGCGTACAGGCTTTGATGTGGCGACCCTGCTGAATGACCAGCTTGTGGATGCGGACGATGTGGCGAGCGTGGTCGACGGGGTGGAACCGCAGAATCCGATGTACAAGGCGACGGAGAACGCCTTGCCGCACTACCTCGAACTGGCTGAGAAAGTGAGTTCGCAAACACAGCCGCAGCTACCCACGGTAGAGAAGCCTGTATCACCAGGCGGCAGCTATTCCGCGCTTGGGCCGCTGGCGCAGCGTCTCGCGCTGGAAGGGGATGGCACGCCGCAAGCGAACGGAACCCAGTACACGCCAGACTTCGCCCAGGCGGTCCAGCACTTCCAGGCACGCGTAGGCTTGAATCCGGATGGCAAGCTGTCCGGAGCGACGATCGACGCGCTGAACGTGCCCATGAGCGTGCGGGTACAGCAGATTGACGATGCCCTTGAGAAGTGGCGATGGTTGCCGGACCAGTATGTGAAGCCCAGGGTGCTGGTAAACCTGCCCGAGTTCTATGTGCGTACCTATAACCCGGGTGGCGACCTGGCTTTCAAGATGAAGGTCATCGACGGCGAGGCCAACGGGCACGACACGCCCGTGTTTGTCCGAACGATGAAGTACCTCATCTTCCGTCCTTACTGGAACCTGCCCATCTCCATCGTCAAGAAGGATCTGATGAAGCATCTCAGCGGGGGCAATGGATACCTTGAATCGCACGGGTATGAGGTGGTTAACGCAAGTGGGCAGCCTGTGACCGGTTGGAGTGCGAACGATCTCGAGCACTCCCGCTACCTGGTCCGGCAGAAACCGGGTCCGAAGAACTCACTCGGCCTCGTGAAATTCATGTTCCCGAACGAGTACGACATCTACCTGCATTCCACGCCTGAAATGAACCTCTTTAACCTTGCCCGTCGCGATCGTTCGCACGGCTGTGTCCGTCTGAATGATGCCGAAAAGATGGCGAACTGGGTGCTGGACGGGCAGGGCGACTGGGACGCAAACAAGATCCACGAAGCCATGTTCGGTCAGCCTTTGCAGGGTGACCAAACAGACGCCAACACGGACGCGCAGAAGGCCTCCGGGGGAGATCCTGATTCAGGACCGACCACAACAAGCGATCAGGTGAAAGATAATAAGCAGGTGAATCTGAAGACGCAGCTGCCCGTGGTCATCACCTACCTCACCGCTAATGCCGATGAAGATGGGACGATGCACTTCTTCAACGACATCTACGGGTACGACAAGGAGCTGGAGGACGCGCTGGCGAAACCACGCCCTTATGACAGAAGTCCGGTAAAGATCAATCCCAAGCTGATCACCGGAGAAACCGAATAGCTGGTCCACTGCTGTCCGAAGATGAAAAGGGGCCGAATCCGTGAGGATCCGACCCCTTTGTTTTGTAGATAGAGTCACTTGCTGGCAGGTGCCGTCATCTTCTCGTGCATCTTGGCAACGAGGCCTTCCGGGGCAAGACCGGCCAACGCACCCTGGATCTTGGTGCCAAGGCTGGCTGAGTAAACGTGCTCCTCACCATCCATCAGGGCCTTAAATCCCTGTTTCGCAACCTCGTACGGTTCTGAATCCTTCTTGCCTTCGGTACCCGCCTTGGTGTTGCCGAGGTCAGCGCGTTCGAAGAAGTTGGTGTCCGTAGGTCCAGGTTGCAGCGCAGTGACGGTGACCCCAGTTTCCTTAAGCTCGTACCGAAGGCTCTTGGCGAAGGATAAGTCGAAGGCCTTTGAGGCGGCATAGACTGCTTCTTTGGGTGCAACCATCTCCGCAGCAATGGACGAGGTAATAAGGATCTTGCCCTCGCCCTGAGCAACCATCTTCTGAACCGCGTACTTGGCGATGTGCACCGTGCTTTCGCAGTTAAGGCGGACCAGTGTGACTTCCTTCTGTAGATCCGTCTCTGCGAACAACCCACCCACTCCGATTCCGGCATTGATGGCGATAGCATCCAGGGTTCGGCCCGTAGCCTCAACCTGCTGCCAGAACTGTTTGCAACCGTCGAAGGTGGCGAGATCCGTCTGGACCGGTGTCACGTTGACGCCTGTGGCCTTGAGTTGTGAAGCTGCGGTTTGAATGCCGCTGTCTTCCGCACCAATCACCAGATCGTAACCGTTTTCGGCGAAGACCTTGGCCAGGTTGTATCCGATGCCGCTGGAGGCACCTGTCACTACTGCGAGCTTGTTTGCCATAGCAATCCTCTTGCCCCGGCCGTCCGGCCCTGAGCCCAATGCAAGCTCAGATGCACGGAGAAGGACTGGGGTAGGCAGTGCCATCCATGGGGAAGACTTGAAGGAGCACGCCGCGGTGCACACAGCTAGGAAGTCGGTAAAGACCGGCTTCATGCGCACTCCGCTGTGTTGTTCCTGATCTTTGGTGCCGAAGAAAGGACTCGAACCTTCACACCCTTGCGAGTACATGGACCTGAACCATGCGCGTCTGCCAATTCCGCCACTTCGGCTCACCCGCCGATGCCAAGGCATCCGCGTCGTGACAACTTAGTCTCCCAAACCGGACCCTCGCTGTCAAACGGAGAACGCGACGGATACACTGAACGGAGCGAAACCTGATCGCGTCGGGGCCCGTCCCAAGGCACGTATCAACTCCATGGAGCAGAACGCCCGCATGAGCGATCCTTTCACCTCGTCTCCCGTTTCCAGTGCAAAGATTCCTGAAGAAGTTGCGCTGGAAATCCGACGCATCGCGCACGAGTTGTCGAATTCACTTGAGGTCATCGTGCAGACCAGCTATCTGCTTTCCATGGCGGAACTCAAGGAGCCGGCTGCGGAGTGGCTGCGCATGCTGGATTCCGGAGTGAACAAGGCGCTGGAACAGAACAGCAGCCTGCGGGATTACATCAAGGCCCACACCCCGTAGCGGACGGAACCCCATCCGGTGTTAGTTGAATTGAGCGATGGCCGCGACGATCTTGTCCATCACCAGGCGGTCCGCAACGCTGCCCGGCTCATGATTGTCCACTAGGATGGAGAAGATCAGCCGCTTACCGCTGGCGCATTGCACATAGCCGGCCAGGGCGCGCGTTTCGCCCAGCGTCCCTGTTTTTGCAATAACGTGACCCTTCAGGGGCGGGTCGGTAAAGCGTGCCGAAAGTGTCCCATCCACACCGCCTACGGGAAGAGCTGCCATCCATTGCGCAGACCACGGCTGTGCGGCGGCGTAAGCCAATACCTGGGCTTCCGCACGCGGCGTGACGAGGTCTTTGGTGCTCAGGCCCGAGCCGTCGTAGAGCACAAAATCGCCATCCTGCAACCCAATGTGGAGCAGCCACGCGCGAAGCACGCGCGCTCCTGCCAGCGTGGTCGCGCCCGAACAAGAAACCTTCAACCCCAGATGATGCAGCAGCACTTCCGCGTGTAGGTTCGCCGAAGTCTTCAGCGTGAAAGCAACGTCCTCCGCCAGAGGGTGCGAGAGATGCTCGGCGATCAGGTGTGTATCAGGTAGTGATTTTGGGCACGAAGTGCACGCCGGACCTTCCCCCCAGAGGCTTGCCTCACATCCCCGCGTATGCAGAGTTGCCAGAAAGGGAAGGGGTGCGCTGAGCCGTGGACTGTGCAACGCTGTTGGCTCCTCGGGGACAGTCGCTCCTCGTTCGATTAACAGGGCACGAAGGGCACCGGCAGTGTACGTGGCCGGGTCGTGCAAGGCGATGTGTTCCCGGATGGGCGAAGCACCAGGCGCGATCCTGCCGAAGATCCTGAATGCCTGCGACGCTCCTGGAACCTCCTGTGCGTCAACTGCGCTCTTCTCTCCCGGGAGGCTGCGCACGTCGTTCGTGACTCGCAGGTACGGGTACACCTGATTCACAGTGACGCTCGTGCTATTCCCGTCGGCGTCTTGACTGGGGGAGGCGCTTGCTGTCCGAGCTGCAACCGTAATGCGAAGCTGGTTGTCGTTAACAGAAAGCGCGCTGGGGAGCGTGCCATAACCCCAGAGCAGGTCCTCCGCAGCCCAGCCCTCCGGCGCTTCTGCGGCCCCGAAAAGTACATCGCTGCCGACAACCCGGCCGGTCACCTGCTTAACTCCGGCCTTCACGAGCTTGTCTGCCAATTCTTCGAGACTGTCCTCGCCAGGTGCATCAGTGTCCTCCTGTCGCTCAGGCTGTTCGCGGTGGTAGGGAAGATCATCGGTGCCAAAGCTCGGATCGCCACCACCCTGCAGGGTAAGGTCTCCGCGTACCGTGCCTGTTGAGGAGTCCAGGTCACCATACACACGAGTAGCGAAGCGGGCATCCGGGCCGAGCAGCGCAAAGGCCGCTGCGGTGGTGAAGAGCTTGGCCGTGGACGCAGGCCGAAACAACTTGCCTTCATCCACGCCGAGTAGAGGAACGCCATCCAGCGTGGTCACAGCAATGCCCCAGTGCGCACGCTGAACTGTTGGCTCGCGCAGTAGTTCGTTCACTCGCTGGCTCAAGGGCGTGTTCTGTCTGTTTGTATCAGCGATAGGACCCGCGGGCACCGAAGTCTGT
>CAXTGN010000243.1:1969-7485 GCA_964243455.1 uncultured Acidobacteriaceae bacterium | reverse complement strand
GGCCGACCTCTTCCGCGCACCCCAGCGCATTACGCGCGCTGCGCAAGGCGGAGGCCTCTGCGAACAAGGCTCGGATCTCGAGGGCCGAGGAGGTAATAGGCAGGTTGAGCGGGTTCAGGGCTTGGAGGATTCGGCGGGAAAGATCCGCGGCCGCTTGGGCTTCTCGGAGGAAACCATCGATGGAAGAGTTGCTCTGTTCGAACTCCAGATGGGGCAAGTGACGATGTAGTGCGATCAGAGTCGACGACAGTGCAGCCAAATCGTCCGTTGGCAGGGCCGCGCCGGAACCCTCGCAGATGCTCCTCAACCGGGCTGTAGGGAGTCCCAGCAACGCCTGGCGCACGACCTTCGCGAAAGGAACGTGGTCCGGAAGGAGCACCAGTACCTTCTCATACCAATCGGCCAATCGGATGAGTTCTCTCCATGGGGTGTCGAGCCCATTGAATATCGGCTCGATCTCAGCATCTTTCTCGTACTTCTCACGGTAGAGATGCACCTTCCGGACTTGGCCGGCCAGATACCGGAATCCATTCGCCATTTGCGAAGGCGTCGTCTTGCGCCCCTTGTGGAGGCATACGTCCGCATAAAGCTGCTTCGCATTGCGATACGGGGCGCTGAAGAAGCGCTTGAACCACGGCGTAGTCTCCAGGGTGCTGACGGCCTGCTCCAGAGGTTCGAGTGTAGTAACCCGTTCGAGGTCAAAATCCGCTGCACACCGTTGCCAATGTTCGAGCAGATCGTCGCACTCCTTCTGAGCCGTGCGTAGCCGGAAGCCGAAGCCGTCCCGCTCAAACCTTTCCCCGCGCTGGTGCAGCAACTCGATCGGAGCCTGATCCAGAAGACTGCGAGTTGCCAGAAGATGATTGAGGCAATCGATCGAGAACGTCGCCTCCACCTCAAGTGCCTGCGCCAGCCCGCGGAGGACCCTTGCCGCGGACGCGCTCTGACTAGATGCTTCCGCAGTCTTCTGGACGATCGCGGTCAGTTGTTCAAGCGTAAAGGCCGCCAGCCCATGCCTTTTTAGAGCGCTCATGAGCAGTTCGCTGGTGGCGACAATCTCTCCGTCCATCAGCACGTCTGCCTGTGACAACGCTGCCCTGGCGGTCTGGTAGCGCGCGACTTCCGTGAGGAATTCGGAGAGGACGCTCCGGCTTACGGGCGAAACCAGCGACTCCAGCAAATCGACGTTGCTCTCGCCCTCCGCTGTCGGAAGCGCGTCCGGCCAACGTCCCAGCAGACGGAACCACTCCTCGGGGTGCGCGACCCGCTCTGCAAACTTCTCGGCAAACGCTCGCAGCAGTACGATATGCGCCTCGCATAGCCCGCGAAGGGTTCTCAAATGCCACAGCAGTGCCTCTTGCTTCGCGAAATCCAACTGGTACGCCGGCAGCCACCCCCACGGGTTCGTTGCTTCGTCGACCGGTCCTCCGGATTGCGCATAGCGTCCCAGGTGTGCCCGGTAGATCTCCACCGCTTTCTTGCGGTTTTCGAAGCCGACTGCGTCCCAGGTGTTCGCCTTGGGAAATGCAATCGCACCTGTTTGTACGGCTTCGTGGTGAAACCGCCCGCGCACCGCATCACGCGCCCAGATCAACTCGAACGGACTTCGCTGCAACGCGCCAAAGGGGGCGTTCATGAGTTTCACATAGCGGGTCAGCTCGTCCTTGTGACTTTCGAGGGTCGACGTTCGAGACCCTAACATCACGGGATCGCTGAACGAAGGATGCGCTTGGATGCGATCATTCAAGGACTTCAGAACACCGGCCTTGTTGCTCTTATGGCTGTGAAGTTCTAGGCAAAAGTCTCCCAAGCGCGCTTGAT
Organism: uncultured Acidobacteriaceae bacterium; assembly: GCA_964243455.1. Taxonomy (GTDB): domain Bacteria; phylum Acidobacteriota; class Terriglobia; order Terriglobales; family Acidobacteriaceae; genus Granulicella. Next base: position 5,664 of record CAXTGN010000243.1, on the reverse strand, counting down.
CGAGCCTCCGCTTCACCACCTCCAGAGCCGCCATCTTCTCCGCAACGAAGAGAACCCTTTTCCCGTCCGCAAGGGAGGCTGCGATCAGATTGGTGATCGTCTGTGATTTCCCTGTTCCTGGTGGCCCCTCGATGACGAGATTGTTGCCTCGCGACGCATCGAGTAGCGCGCTGTGCTGGGAGCTGTCCGCATCGCACACCAGGAAAGGTAGGGGCGCCTTCTTTGCTTCCTCATCCAAGTCGTATTCGGCTGCAAAGGAGAGCTCGCTCGCTTTGTCGCTCGCGAATACATCCACGAGGCGGGGATGTTTTGCCAAGCCGGACTCCGGCCAGCGTTCCGTGTCGAGATCCAGATACATCAGGAGCTTTGCGAAGCTCAGTAGCCCCATCGAGATTTGACGGCAGATGCGCCAGTCGCGCTTGTACTCCACGGCGGCTTGTACCCGAGCGAAGTAGCTCATGGGTTGCTCGCCCTCTCGTATCTCGGGCAGCTCGATGCCGAAATCCCGGCGCATCTTCTCGACGAGGGACAAGTTCGTCGTCAGCTCATCGCCATCGTAGTAAAGCCGCACCGAACGGTCTTCCTGCGCAGACTTCGGAAGCTCCAGCTTTACTGGGACAACCATGAGAGGGGCGTGACGTACCTGGGTCGAGTCATCCGACTCACGCCACTCTAGAAACCCGAATACCAGATGCAGGAGATTGACACCTGATTCGTCGATGGCAGTCTTCGCTGTGGTGTTGACCTTGCGGATCAGGGAGTCAAAATCATCCTTGAAGTGGAGCGTGGGAAGGCCGTTAGCCCGCCCTTCACCCCACTTCAGATCGTATCCAACCGCCCATCCCAGGCCGGCCGCGTAATCTCTCGGGCTTGGCTTTTCACCAAGCGCCGTGATCTCTTCCTTAGTTGGCTCCGGCACATACACAAAGGGCATCTTCGCCCCTCCGACCAGCGCACTGTAGATCCCGTCCAGCGCGACATCGACGATGCGGATAGTGGAACTCGCGTGTCGGAAGCTGATGAGCCTGTTCCTGTTGGTGAGATCAAGCAGACGAAGCCGAAGCTTATCGAGACCTTGACGGACCCGTACAGCGTAATGCCCCGATAGCGACGATGTGGCTTGGGAAGTTTCGAGCATTTGGACCGGAGTATCCCAAGCATTGTAGTGTCCTGCTCCGGACATTACCTATGACCGAAAAGGTGCATAGCGCAAACAACTGAGTCTCCCTTCGGGCGCCCGTCCTCACTGGCGAGGATTAGACCAACACCGACGCCGAGAAAGTAGGAGATCGGTTAGCCGCTCCCGCTGTTCCCGCCCAGCCATGTGGGAATCCAAAGCTTCGGCGTAGTCAGCAAGTAGGTTCTTCAGACACGATGCGCGTCCGAGTATGCTCCTCATCCTGAATGACTTCAGAAATCAGACACTTCGAGGCGTGAAGGATCGTCTTGAGGGTTTAAGGTCAGACGCATTGCCTGTTGCTCAACTACCCGCTCAAAAGTGTTTCGAACCTGTCGAGCGTTCCCGAAGGTCTCGGATCGCGTCGCATGTAGCTGTCCCAACACTTCATTGGCAACGACGCTCGCGGCGGGACTTAGGTAATACCCATCACGCGTACACAAGCCTTCGAAAATACTGAAAAGTTCAGACGGACTGTAATCTTCGAAGTGGACATGCCGTGTAAATCGCGAAGCGAGGCCAGGATTCGAGGCGAAAAAGGCTGACATAGGTTCTGTGTACCCCGCGACAACGATCGCCATTGTTTCGCGCCGATCCTCCATCACCTTCAGGATGGTGTCGATCGCTTCTCCACCGTAGCTGCAGCGCTGGTCTGACAACGTGTACGCCTCGTCCACGAAGAGTACACCTCCATTTGCCTCGTCGAGCTTGGCCATAGTTTTCAATGGGGTTTGCCCTACGTACCCGCCGACCAAATCCGATTGCCCTACTTCAACCACGTGTCCTTTAGCTAGAAGGCCCAAGCCCTTATAGATTTTGCCTAGTAGCCGAGCAACTGTAGTTTTTCCAGTGCCCGGGTTCCCGGTGAAGACCATGTGTAAAGAAGGCAGGGAGACCTTCATGCCCCGCTGCCTTCGCCTTTTGTGAACCTCTACTAAGCTGACCAGTGACTTGATCTCATGCTTCACGTTCGCTAGGCCAATCAAACTCTCGAGTTCCGCTAACAAGGAATCAAGTTCAGCGGATGAAGCATTGTTCGACCGCGGTACATCTTCTACGACGAAAATGGTTGGGTCACACTCGGAATCAAGCATCAATCGCTCAGCCTGTCGCTCCTGCATGGCCTCAAACAATGGGCGAAGCGCTCTCGCGTTCCCAAAGTTCGCGCCGCGCCGGCGGTGGAGGTCAGTCAATTCACTCAGTACTGCCGCTTCCGCCTCTGGAGTCAATTGGAAATGGAATGCCAGACAGTCGTTTCGAAAGATCTCGAATAAGGCGTCCACATCGTAATCCTCGAAGTGGACATAACGGGTGAATCGAGACTCTAATCCCGGATTAGAACCGATAAATGCACTGATTTTTCCCGTGTAACCCGCCACGATGACTGCAAGTCTATCGCGGTAATCTTCCATCGCTTTCAGGAGCGTATCAACCGCCTCCTGTCCGAACCCGCCCGAGTCCCCCTCGGTCAGAGCGTATGCCTCATCAATGAAGAGCACCCCGTCCAGCGCTTGGTCGATCATTGCTTTCGTCTTTATCGCCGTCTGACCCACGTAACCTGCAACCAGTTGTGATCGATCCACCTCTACCAAGTGCCCGCCTTGCAAAAGTCCAAGCTCCTTGTAGATCTGCGCGACCAAGCGAGCGACCGTAGTCTTGCCCGTGCCCGGGTTCCCTGAGAAGACCATATGCAACGACAGGCTCGGAACCGGCAAGCGTAGCTGTAAGCGGCGGTTCCTTGCCTCCACTAGGCTCACAAATCGTGTTATCTGATCTTTAACGGTCGCTAGGGCGGGCATAGTCTCGAGTCGGGCTAAGGCCGACGTGTTCTGGCCTGACTGAACGGATTCTGCTCCTTTGGATGGGGTCGCGCGAGTGTTGAGCGAGTTCATGTTCCATGTGCAATCAACCAACGACGACATGACGTTGGGAATCGATCCTGCTGCTAGAGGATTCTTGTTGGAAGAGAACTCGCACTTAAGTACATCGGCTTTCCCACCCGACTCACAGGTTAGCGGATCAGTTTCCTGATTCGAGAACTCGCACTTTGCAAACACCGCGGTCGCTCCATCGCACACTAGCGCTCTAGGTAGCACGACCTTAGACATGTTCGCAGTAGTTCCCGAATTCGACATGACAATTCGCTGACCAGATTGGAATGAGATCCAATCTCTTACGAGTTCTGGCCCGCCTGGAGGAGTGATCCCGAAACGTATAGAGCTATTCGGATTACCGAAAGCGGCCCGAATCGAATCGACCGTGGGAGCTTTCCCGCCTTTTGGGCCACCTACAACCGGCTCTGGTTGATGATTCGAGTTGAAGTAGTCCGGAGCGCGTTCAGGGCTTAATCGATACCTTGGTTGAGTGCGGTCCGGTGTCTCGGAACGCGTGTCCGGCCCAGAGGTCGATATTGCTTCGGTCACTCCGTTCCGCTCCATTAGATCGAGAAGGTGCTGAGCCCGTCCGTAACCTATCCTCAGCCGTCGCTGGAGAAGAGAAGTGCTTGCTTTACCAAATT
>CAXTGN010000243.1:0-1959 GCA_964243455.1 uncultured Acidobacteriaceae bacterium | reverse complement strand
ATACCAGCCGAACCGCATCCTCGTACATAGGATCGGTCTCATATGACGTGACGGCCTTCAAGCCGTTATGCTCGGGGAGGACGAGGTCCTCTCTCTCGGAGTGCAGCCTTTGTGATCTGCGCAGATCGAGACTGCCGACGGATGCTCCCTCACCCACGGTACCAGGTGCGAGTAGGCGCACTCGCGTACCGTCAATCAGTTTGTTGAACTGTGCCAAGACGTCATCGACGGAGGGTCCGAGAATTCCGCCGGTCCAAGCGAGTTCGGCGCCCTGTTCCACTAACACGCAACCGTCATCCTCGGCTAAGATCGACACATCCTCAAGATGTGCGATCGCCGATTCCGTCAGATAGAGTGGCAGGGTCGTGCCTTCTAACCTGGTACGAATCAGATCGACGCTTCCACTCTCAGAGACGCATATGAAGGTCGCTGGCTCTGCCAAACCAGGCTCAGTGTCAAGTACGCATCGGTCAAGCTTCAGTTTGGTGTCCTGCCCACTCACCAGAAAGGCACTGGATCGTGCTGGCTTGCTTGAAAAGTGGCTAAGCTCCGCAGTCGCAGTTGAAGCGCTTGACATCGCGATGCATGACACGGATCCATATACCCGTGAGCCGCTCAGGTGAACAGTGGCCCCGTCACCTATCCGAAGTGGGACTCCCTTGCAATCGGAGATGGTGGTCGTGGAACATACAACCCTGGCTTGATCGGTCGCGAAGATACCGTCTCCCGAACAATCCGTGATGTTCGAATAGAACACAGAAACACTGGTGCCTGAATCCGTAGCGACAATTGCTGATCCGATGATTCTGTCGAAGGTCGACTTCTTCACGTGCAAACTAGCTCCTTCAGCCGCCAGCAGTGCACTCGATTTGTACCTGCCTCGAAACCAGCATCCGTCGATGGTGCAGGTCGCTCCTGGGCCAAAGTACAGAGGAGCTCCGATCTCACTCTCAAACAAGATGCCTATGAGGGTAGTAGCACCGGAAACGCTTACACGGCCTCTCAGGCAAGGAGGTTCGGAACTGCCTGCTCTAACTGTCACACCTTCGATCAGAACGTCGTCAGTGTAGTCACCGGGCTCCAAAAGGAGTTCGTCACCATGTTCCGCACGAATTAGAGCGGTCGGAAGGTTGGTCTTGAAAAGCCCTTTGCCGACGCGGATTGTAGCCATTGTCAAGATTAAACGAGATGGGCGAACCTTCCTGCCCGTCGATCGCTCCCTCCGTGCTTGCTACCTCCAATCCCGAAGCTGGGGACTGCTCATCTCGAGAACATTTGTCTTGCCCAGTGGTGGCGCTTTCCGTTTTGTCAAGTTTCACGTCTTGTATTCCAAATCGGCAACCGGAGCGTTGTCCTTAAGCACTAGGTACGGTGAGGCGATCCCGCGTCTACTCTCGAATTGCGGTCAACTCGGAAGTAATATGCCGACGGACGGAACCGGATTCGCGGCTCAGGTTTCTCTCACCACAGTCTGCGCGTCCTTGTCGTCGCGCAGGCCGATGTATCTCGCATGCCGAAGGTGTTCGCCTTCGGTCCATTCCACTAACTCGAACTGCGCGACGACCTCCGGCCTGACCCAGCGGCACTCGCTCATCTTCTTCGCCGTGAGCCCCGCTCCCCATCGACCGGCATTGGCTTCGGGCAGGTTCACAAACGGGCACTCCTCAATCTCCAAACCGCGAAGCTTGTTGAAGACCTCGCGCCTGGTTTCCGGCACAAACCCGTTCCGAGTGCTGGCGCAGTACCGCAGATCCCCGGCGCGATAGAAGCCGATCAGCAGTGAGTCGAAGCCCACGGTTCCCGGCCGGTACCCGCCGATGACGAACTCTTGGGCGCGGTTCAACCGCTGCTTGACCCACGATCCCGACCGCTGGCCGGGTTCATAGAAACTGTTCAGCCGCTTCGCGACGATCCCTTCGAGATTGTTTGCCTTCACCGCCTCCACCATCCGCTCGAGCG
>CAXTGN010000242.1:0-7500 GCA_964243455.1 uncultured Acidobacteriaceae bacterium | reverse complement strand
GTGAGCAGCCAGAAATCTCCCGAAACCCTGGCGATAAACCAGTCACCCCACTGCCACAAGTTGGAATCGATCTCTTCAAACATGGGTTTGCGCATCGTTCTTCCTCAGATCTGCAGTCGCTGCGGACAAAGCCGCCCGGCTGCTATCGGCCTTTTTGCGACTCTAGGGCTGTGAAGATGCGGTGAGAATACCGCAAACGAGGCAGAACCTCGCGCGGAAATGTGGTACGAGGGGGTATCGAGTGGTATCCGGCCTCAGCGGTCTCCCACGGGAATCGCCAGCAACTCGCCGCCTTGCGTGCTGAGGCGATTGCTTCCACGCTCCAGGCGCAAGGGTGATTGCCTGCCGAGATCGCGCTCAAAGAGCTCACCGTAGTTGCCGACCGCTTCGATGACCTCAGCTCCCCAGTGGGGCCGAGCCCCAAGCATCGCCGCCGCGCCCAAACGCTGGCCCAGCAGTGCCCCGATCTCCGGCCTTGGCGAGCTCGCCATCTCTTTCGCATTGCGCTGCGTAATGCCGAGTTGTTCGGCTCCCAGCAGCACCTGCGCCGTCCAGTACACCAGCGTGCCGAAGGAGGGGTCGCCGGCCCAGGTGGCGGCGGCGAGCGGGTCGCTGCGCAGCGTCTCAGGCAGAATGGTGAACTCCGACACCCGCCTTACGTCGATCCCGCGGATGTTGGCCAGCTGCGTCATGTCGCCCGTCACAGCATCGCAGTTCCCGGTAAAAAAGGCGGCTTCCATCTCGCCGGCTTCAGAAAACGGGTACCAGATATAGGTCACCCGGTGCGCCTCGGCGTAGCTGTGCAGCCCCTGCTCTGCCGCCGACCCGGTGAGAAAGCAGACTTTCTTGCCCGCCAGATCCACCGCGGAATGCACCGCCGCGTTCTTGGGAAAGAGCACGCCCTGGCCGTCCAGCAGCACAGGCGCGGACAGCGCGACCCCCTGGGTCATGTTCGCCACGGTCAGGCTCGCGGTCGCGACGAGGTCCACCTCCCCGGACTTCAAGGCGCGCACGGCAAACGGCTCGTCTGGATAGCTCCGCACCACCAGCCGTGCACCCGGCCCCAACGTCGCCACCGCCACGGCCTTGCACAGGTCGATGTCAAAAGCCGCTCGGTTGCCGTGGTCTTCATTTCGCGAGTAATCCTCCTCTTCCTTCACCACCCCGCAGGCGACCGCGTTCGCAGCGTGGATGCGATCCAGCGTTGGGTGAGGCAGGGCAGGTAGCGGCGGCAGCGCGGCCGATTTCGGCGGTGCCTGCAGCGCTGTTTGCCCGAACGCAGAGGAGGGCACGGGCAGCGCAAAAGCCAACAACACGGACCAACGAAATACAGGGATCATCTCTTGGTGCAGCCCTCGCTCTGGATGTACGTAAAAGCCGGTTAAGAACACGCTTTTTACGTCAAAAGTGAAATTACGTTGCAGAAAGCGCGTTGGAGCCGCAAAAGGCCGTTCAGGCGACGCATTTCGCGCACATTTCCGGCACCGATGAACCCCACAAGGCGACAAGCGCCAAGGCCTGCCAGGGGTCGTCACAAAACCCTGGCAACCTTGGCGCGCTCCGGATTGTCCTCTGAACACCAGCTTACGGTGTCCAGTTTGCAGAGGTCGGAACGCCCGGCGTGGAGCCTGGCCGCGGATTGAAGTCCGCCGGCACAGGGTTTGCCTTTCCATGATCGGTCGGCTGGATGTTCAGGATCTGGCATCCGTTGTTGTTGTACTGCGGCAGGGTCATGTACAGGCTCTTCGGGATCTCGACGTAGCTGGCGGGCAACGGCGGTTCGGCCCCGGTCAGGCGAGCATTGTCAAAGGCGGAGAACATATTGCCTACGCCGGGAACACCTGCATCCGCCGGCCCAAGATACTCCTGTCCAAGGGTCGTTTTGCCGGTCGTGCGAGCCTGCGCCTCGTCGGGCAGATTTGCCAGATGTTTGAGGCCATACAGCTCATCGATCAGCTTGATGATCGAGCTGTGCTCTGCGGCCTCATGCGCGACGCCATGCACCACGCCGTAGGGCGACATCACGATGGCCGGGATACGGGGACCCTGATCCAGCGGTTCGCCATACGGGTCATACGTGCGAATCACCTCAGGCGCATGGTCATAGAGGCCATCCGTCTCGTCGTAGGCGATCACGATGGCGCTGTTCTTCCAGTACGGGCTCGCGGCAATCGCATTCACCTCCTGCGCCAGCAGCGCGCTCGAGATCTGCAAATCCGAGTACCCCGGATGATCGTCGTTGCCGTTGAAGACGGTCTTCAAGGCCGGATTCGGGTCTACCGGGCTCAGCCCCTGGAGGTTGTTATACCCGCCGCGCACGTAGTACACGCCCCCATCGGTGGGAAGCCTCTTCGCGGAGATGTCGTCGAAGAAATCGGTCAGCCCGTGAAGATGAGGTGTGATCTGAGGATTGTTCGAGACATACCCGAAGTACTGCGGACCGTTGTGGTGCGCGATGTAGTCGGCATGGGTCGCCAGCTTGGTCGGATCGGTGCTCTCGCGGTCGTAACCCTGCTGATACCATCCCCAGTTGGTAGGCATCTGGCCGCTACCCGTCAGCTCCTTGATGTCCTTCTCGATATCGGTCAGGTCGGTCTGCGGCTGCGAATCCTGCTCGGTAAGCGTCTCCGCTTCCTTGCCCATAAAGCTCAGCGGCAACGAAGCAAAGGTGAGGTTCACCTGGGGGTTGGCGCTCGGCGGATTGGCCGGCTGGTTGCTGCCGAAGTAATCCAGCTGCGAGCCCCAGAACGGATCGCCATCGCTGACAACCGGTACGCCATTGCCCCCAATGGCGCCAAAAGCCTTGGTGCTTTCCTCAGGGTGCTTCACCCACTGCGTCTCACCGGACTGCCCCGCCACCATCGCGATGGCGTTCGGCGTAGACGCCGAAAGAACTGTCTGGTGGAAGTTATCGAACAGCGTGAAGCGGTCCGCATAGTTCCACATCACCGGTGCCGTGTTGCAGTCCACATAACCCATCACGAGTTCGCCCATCTGCTTCTGCTTCAGCGTCGGTCTTCTGTTCGGCCGGCCGTACTCGTTCAGCGTGATGCCCTCTTCCGTCACGGCATACTGGTCGTTCCTGGTCACGCCATGCTGGAGATCGATCTTCTGGAGGTAGGCCGTGTGCGAGTGATTGACGGAGTCCGTATCGGTTGGGTACAACGGCACAGTCTTACCACCCACGTTGGTCACGGTCTGGGGGATGCGGAACGGACTGATCGTGCCCACGTCACCGTTCGTATCGATGAGCGGCTGCACAAAGCCGGGCGTCTCCGAGGCGGGCTTGGAGAACAGCCCGTTCGCTCCGGGATAGGTGCCGAAGTAAAAGTCGAAGGAACGATTCTCCTGGAAGAGAACAAACACATACTTAATGTTCCGCTGCAGCAGCGCCAGCTTCTGCGCGTGGGTCAGCGTGACCTGGCGTTCGGCTGGAACGACCCTTGCCTGCACGGCGACACTTGACTTGGGTGAGATGGTGACGTTTTCCTCCGCACTCTGGGCACTGGCCAGGCACGGGATCATGGCGACATAGGCTGCCATGAGGACAGGGATTCTGCTTCGGGTTCGCTTCATGCACACATCTCCAAGGGACCAACATCCGCACTCGTGCCAGAACGTGTCAGCTTGTCACGGCAGGTGCCCTCTCCAATGAACCGCATTTCGATCAATGACATGTGAACAGACAAAGAACTGTTCGTTGCAGAAGAGGCATCGGTCCTTGCTTGTCATTCCTGCTCTTGCTTGTCATTCCTGCTCTTGCTGTCCTCCCAGATCTCGCAGTCCTCTCAACCCTTGCTTGTCATTCCGCAGCGCAGCGGAGGAATCTGCTGTTTGCCTACGGGGCAACGGCTCCCCGGCGGAAAGCAGATCCCTTCGCTTCGCTGCGGGATGACAATCCAGGAGTAGGGGGCACGGCAGCAGATCCCTTCGCTTCGCTACGGGATGACAAACTGAGGCAAAGGGTCGATATCCAAAACCTCTAAATGTCCCAGCTACAGGCTCGCCGCAAGTCCCGTGCGCAGGGGCTGGTCCCGCGGAGTTCGCATGGTGGGCGCCGCGGCCAGAAGGCCCTGCGTGTAGGGATGCTGGGGACGCGTCAGCACCTCGTGTGCCGGGCCCTGTTCCACGATCTCGCCACCCCGCATGACCGCGATACGGTCGGCGACCTGCCCCACAACCGCCAGATCATGGGAGATAAACAGCAGACTCAGCCCATACTCGGCGCGAAGCCGCTTCAGCAGCTCCAGGATCTGCGCCTGCACGGTGACGTCCAGCGCCGTGGTGGGCTCGTCGGCGATCACCAGGCGAGGCCGGTTGATCAGCGCCATCGCAATGACGACGCGCTGCCGCTGGCCACCGGAGAACTGGTGCGGGTAGTCGCGCAGGCGTCGCTCGGGATCCGGCAGGGCCACCGCATGCAGCACCTCCAGAACACGCTCCCGCACCTGGCGTTTTGGCGTTCGCGGCGCATGGGCAAGCACCGCCTCACCCACCTGGCGACCGATGGGCATCACGGGGTTCAGCGCGGTCATCGGCTCCTGGAAGACCATCGCGACGCTGCGCCCACGCTCCCGTCGCATGGCTTCTTCCGGCAACGCCAGAAGGTCCACCTGCTGTTCGGCCAGACCACCTGTGGCCTGATGGCAGAGCAGGATGCGTCCCTCGATCACAGCCTCCGGCTCCAGCAGCCGCATGACCGCCATGGAGGTCACCGACTTCCCCGAGCCGGACTCGCCCACCAGCCCCAGCGTCTCGCCTGTCCCTACATCGAATGAAACGCCCTTGACCGCTTCCCGGGCGCCGAAGCGTACCCGCAGATCGCATACGGAAAGCAGTGGGCGCGTTTGGACCACACTCATGCCCCGAGCATAGCGGAGCCGGTCCTGTCCGGTCTGCGCAGCTGCGCCGTCAGGCCGCAACTGCCTGACCGCCCCCAATCTTCTCCGGCAGCGCAACACGGCTGTTGGTGCGCGCCCGCAGCACAGCGGCGGCAGCCAGCGCGGCCAAAGTCAGCAGGCAGGCGTAAAACTGACCGCGCACAATCGAGTACGGCCCGATCAGGCCATGCACAATGTCCGTGGCGATCGGCCGATAGTTCAGCAGCAGGGCTCCCGTAATCAGCGCGGACAGCCACCAGGCGCGCATCTCCCGGTTCGCGTCCACGAGCACCATCAGCGGCACGAACAGGATGATGGAATAGTGGGTCCACGCGATGGGCGCGAAGATCGTGGCGGCGATCATCGCCATCATCGCTCCCAAGGGGGCCACATGGCCGTCATTCGGTTCACGCCGGCGTTTCCAGTCCAGCCACCCGCCCCACGCCGTAAACAGCAGGACCAGGCCGGACGACAGCAGCCGGACAAACGTCGGCAAAGGGTAGATGGTGATATCCCAAACCTCATCTGGCGAGTAGAAGCGCGCCATCCACCACGCCGCCAGCGACTGGTTGTTCTGCGACAGCAGCAGCACCCGCGAGATCCGCTGCAGGTTTTCGCTGTAGGTGTGCATCAGCGCGGGACCGACCGCGGCCAGTGTCAGCACCCACAGCGCAGCCGACCAGGCAAGGGTGCTCAACGCCGCCTTCCAGCGCCGCGTGAGCAGCCAGTACACCACCAGCAACCCCGGCGTGACCTTCACGGAGGCCGCATAGGCCAGCAGCAATCCTGCCGCAACCGGCCGGTCATGCTCGGCCAGTAGGAGGGCTGCCACCATCAGGAACACAAACAGAATATGCGTCTGGTTCAGAAACATGGCGTACTGAAAGGGCTGCGAGAGCACGAGGGCAATGGCCACCACCCCAATCGCATACGGGTTGAAGAGCGACCTCGCCCAGTACTTCGCCACGAGCCACAGCGTCCCCGCAAAGGCCAGCATGTTGAGCCCCGTGAAGATGTAGTTGAAAGCCAGGAAGTTGATCCGGCGGCACAGCGGCTGGAGCGCATAGGCCCACAAGGGTGTCTGCACATACGGGTGAAGAAACCCGAGGAAGCCTCCATCCTGCGCGGCATCGACCCAGACATCGTCGTCACCAATCTCGGAGAAATCCTGAGGGTCATAGCTGAACAGGTGCTGCGCCTGCCCTTCGGCCAAAAGCCGCGCTCCCACGTACGAGGAGGCCAGATCCTGACCGTCCGCATCGCGATAGAGCAGGCACTCCACACACACAAACAGGACCAGCACCGCAACGATCGCGGCCCAGCTCCCAGGTCGATTCTCCAGGAGCTTTCGCTTCATCCCACCTCCCGACGAATGCAACCCTACGATGCTAAACGAGGTGCGATCGCCGGTTCGCCGGACACTCCTCTCGAAGGCAGTACCCATCAGCGGACATCCACGTCGATGGGCAAGGTGTGATGTACCACGTAGGTGCCGAATCGCTTGTCGTGCTCAGCCGGTTGTGTTCGTCCGTCGGCATCCCACACCCGCGACCGCAAGACCCGGCGGCCAGGCTCCGAGGGCACCTGCCACACGTATTCCCACCGGCGCCACACGCCCTCGCGTGCCGGATCCATCCACTCCGCCGCCGCCCAGCTCGCGCCGTCGTCGGTAGAGAGCTCTATCCGGTCCAGCGGCGCATCCCCGCCCCACGCCGCACCCGCGGCCGTGTACGTCGACCCCGCCCGGATCTCTTCCCGCACGCGAGGCCGCGCAATCGCGGACTTCAGCGCGTTCAGACCCAGCGGCACCCGCACCGGATGTCCATCCTTGTACTCCCAGAAGGCATAGTCGGAGGTCTGAAAGTAGCCTCGGAAGGACTCCTTCACGACGAGGATGCGCGTCAGCCACTTCACCGACGCCGCCCCATACCATCCGGGCACCACCGCCCTCACCGGAAACCCATGGTCGGTGGATAGCGCTTCCCCGTTCATCCTGTATGCAAGCAGGACCTCATCAGCCTTCGCCACCGGTATGCTGCGTGCGTAGTGGATCTCTCCGGGCGGAACCGGCTGCTCTTTCGGCGTTCCCTGGTCTGCGCCCTCCAGCACGATCTCGCAGGCGCTCGCCTCGAGTCCCGCCCGTTCCAGCAAAGCGCCCAGCGGCACACCGGTCCACTCCGCGGTACTCACGGCACCCAGCTCCCACTGCGCTCCTTCGACCTGCGGCACCAGGAACACGCGCCCGTTGCCGGCACACTCCAGCGTTGCGGTCCGCGTCACGCTCGGCATGGCCCTTAGCTCGTCCAGGCTCACCGAAAAAGCCTCCCGCACCGCCCCGCCGACCTCCAGTTTCCATCCCGCTTCGTCGAGGACCGGCGCTTTGAAGTGGCTACGTACATAGAAAAGGGCGTTCGGCGTGAGCAGCCCGTCCAGCAAGTCAAACGGCGATTCCAGGTTCACGGGCTCCCGCTGCCGGATCACCAAGCCGCTTCCAGCCGCCGCACTCCCCGTCGTCGATCCCATGTCACCTCCAGCGCGTCCAGTTCTTCGATGCACGTTGCAAATGCTACGCGACCCCCTCGCCTTGCGCCGACCGCCGGGATCGCCTCATCCAACCCCC
>CAXTGN010000241.1:0-7515 GCA_964243455.1 uncultured Acidobacteriaceae bacterium | reverse complement strand
GTCGACTTCGACCATTTCGGTAGCGAGCTCTGCAACAGCGAGGTCGCCGGTGTTGGCGATCGCGAGAATCCTGGCGCCTTGCTGCCTCATATCTCGCATCAGATGCAGCACTTTTTCATACCGTTCCATCGACTCCGGATCCGATCGATGGACCGTCGCGAGCATGACCAGCGGTGTTTGCTCGCTCACCAGTGCATTGGGCCCATGCTTGAGTTCACCGCTTGGGTAGCCTTCGGCATGAAGGTAGGAAGATTCCTTCAGCTTCAACGCCCCCTCCCTTGCGATCGGGTAATGGACGCCACGCCCAACGAAGAGAAAGCTGTTCACTGAATGAAATTGCTCGGCAACGCCACGAAGCTTCTGTTCCCAATACCCGAGCTGTCTTCTTACGAGTTCCGGAAGGCCATCCAGTTCGGCGAGCAGTCGTTCCTGTTCCGTCTGTTCGATGGTGCCTCGGACCTCGGCGGCAAGAAGCGACAAGAGATATAGATTCAACAATTGTGCTGTAAAGCTCTTGGTTGCGGGTACAGCCCGTTCTCGCCCTGCCTCGGTCGGGAAGGAAACAGTCGCTTCCCGCGCCATTACCGAAGTAGCCACGTTCGTGACAGCCAGCGTTCGGTGTCCAACAGCATGAGCCTTGCGTACTGCAGCAAGGGTGTCGGCTGTCTCTCCTGATTGGGAGATCACCAGGACGGAGGCATCTTTGAGCGCCGTTTCCGAGCGATAGATGTATTCGCTCGCATACTCCACGTCGACAGCTATGCCGCTACGGTCTTCGATCAGCAGTTCGGCTACCTGGCCTGCATGCCGGCTCGATCCGCTGGCCGCAATGACGATCTCCGCTTCAGCAGCCCGGAGCCATTCGCGCACCGGAGCGCAAATTTCCGCTCGAAACGCGGTGCCTACGACGTACCGTTGCAGCGTAGCCGCCAATGTGTCAGGTTGCTCATATATCTCACGCAGCATCCAGTGCGCGTAAGGAGTGGGGCTCTGAGCGTTAAACATGGAAGTACCAGCCGAAGGGGTGTGTGAACGTTTAGCGTCTATTTGATCACAATGGTGTTCGGAAGAACAATGAAAACTGCGCACCTGCTCAGATGCACCTCAAATGCGCTAGACTCCTTCCGATGTCCGCCAAGATTGACGAACGTGCCGACCGCATCATGAAGGCTTTGCTCCGGGCCGGAGATATTTCTGTACAGGAGCTCATAGAGCGAGTCGGCACCTCTGCTCCCAGCATTCGCCGTGATCTTGCGCGGTTGGAAAAGCGTGGTCTCGTTTTGCGAACACACGGTGGTGCCACGCTCGTAGAGCCGCTCTTATACGAGCCTTTCCGCCATGACACCTCCTTTCAGGCGCGTGAACGACGCTCCGCCGACCAGAAACGCGCCATAGGTTTGGCCGCCGCCGAACTGGTGCGGGAGAAAGATGTGATCGGGCTGACCGCAGGTACGACCACGACTCAGATCGGGCGTTCCTTGCGTCATCGCCGGGGCATCTCGGTTGTCACAAATGCTGTGAACATCGGCATGGAACTCTGCAATCAGCCGGCGATCAAAACAATGGTGACTGGAGGCACCCTGGCATGGGCTTGGACCTTTGCGCTTGCCGGCCAGACGACGCTCAATTTCCTGCGCGAGGTGTACCTCGATAAGGCATTCATCAGCGCCACCGGGTTTGATTTGGAACGCGGTGTAACCACACTCGAAGCCGAGGAGGCCTCCGTTGCGCAAACCATGCTGAAACAGGCACGTCAGGTGATCGTCGTGGCTGACTCCTCCAAGATGGGACAGGTCAGCCCGGCGCTCATTTGCCAGCTTTCAGCCATTCATACGCTTGTCACGGACGCTATGATTCCTGCCGAGCTTTGTGACGCAATCAGAGCACGTGGAATTGTTGTCGTACGAGCCTGAACCAGTGTCGGCCAGCTCATTCGTCTGTGGTCCGTCTGGACATCGGAGCTTGCCCCGGAACCATGACAGCGAATTGCTTGGGCAGTCGACTGCAAGTGAGTGTATGAGTTTCGAACGAACAGCTCACGTGCGTATATTCACTTATGCAAGACACGAAAGGCGATCTTCCGGCAGCATCTCCCATCGCACATCCCGCGGCAAGGGGTGGAATACGTGTTAATTCGCTGGCTCAAGCGAATGCTGCTGCTTGATCTCTCGTGTATTGCACTGGAAAGACTGGACCCATGCTGCAAACGATCACTGCCCGATCCTTACATTTGCCTTCCTGCAGCATGGAGTATCCGGTTCTGACCGTGGAGGATGGTCGAATCGTCGACATGTACGCAGGCGAGGCCAATCTTTCGGAGGAAGTTCTGACTTCCGCGTTCCTCGACATCCACGTGCATGGCGCCGTCTCGCATGACTTCATGTCCGCTTCCTTGCCGGAGATCGATGCTGTCGGCTGCTTTCTAGCCACGAAGGGTGTTGCACATTACCTCGCGACGACCGTCACGGGAGCAGTGGACGCGACACTTCGCAGCCTGGATCGACTTGGTAGATATATGCGAAGCGAGCAGCATGGGGACGCGGCAGGCATGGTGGGCGTCAACCTGGAAGGGCCCTTTATCTGCCCCGCGAAGCGCGGCGTTCATCCTCTAGATCGCATTCTCGCGCCGGACATTAAGCTTTTTCAGAGATTTCAGGAAGCTGCCCAGGGCACCATACGTCTGACCACCATCGCTCCTGAGATGCCAGGCGCACTTGAACTTATCGAGTACGCCACTGCGCAAGGAGTCAGGGTCAGCCTTGGACACAGTAATGCCACCTATGCGGAGGCGCTCGCCGGGGTTCGAGCCGGCGCAACGGGCGCAACACATACCTTCAACGCCATGCGGTCGATCGATCATCGTGAGCCTGGTTTAGCGGGTGCCGTGCTCGATTGCGAGGACCTCTTTTCCGAATCGATCGTGGATAGAGTACATATCCATCCCGCGATGGTGCGTCTCTGGTTCAAGGCCAAAGGTCAGGGCCGTGCTGTGCTGGTGACGGATGGCATGGCTGCGACCGGCATGCCCGATGGCACCTACCGGCTCGGTGACCTGGTCGTGGATGTGAAAGACGGTGTTTGCAGGTCGGAAGGCTTTCTGGCCGGAAGCGTACTCACCATGGATCGCGCCGTCAGCAACGTGCAGGAGATCACCGGTGCTCCTCTCCCGGCGGTCATCCGCATGGCTTCGGAGAACCCCGCCGAGCTGCTCGGCTTGAGAGAGCTTTACGAAATCAAAGTGGGATCCGCGGCGAATCTCAACGTCTATGACCCGAGCTGCCGGCGATTGGGCATGTGGCTTGGCGGAAAAAGGATCGCAGCCTGACCATATGCGCAGGGAGTCTTACACCAGCTGAGGTGGCGCATGGACCACCTCTTCGGTCTGCACAGCCCGATGGCCATACAAAGCAAAGAACAGGATGTACAGGTAGCAGGCAAGCACAACGGTAAAGCTAGGCTGGTAGCCGAAGCGGTCGGCCAGAAGTCCTTGCAGCTCCGGAATGATTGCACCGCCCACAACCATGGTCACGAGAATGCCCGAGGCCTGGCTCGTATGGCGCCCCACGCCTTCGAGTGACATCGGAAAGATGCACGGCCACATCACCGAGTTGAACAGCCCGCAGGAAACCAGGGTCCAGAGCGCCAGGGGACCATGGCCGAAGATGGCCGTCGCCATAAAGATTGCTGCCATCACTGAAACAAAGACTAGAGCCTTGGCCTGTGGCACGTGCCGCAGCGCCACAAAGCCGATGAAGCGGCCGACCATCGCTCCACCCCAGTACAGCGACACATAGCGTGCCGCAGCCGCGTGGCTCAGGCCACCCATCGAGGGTTGACCTAGGTAGGTAATGAGCAAGCTGCCAATGGCCACTTCAGCACCGACATACGTGAAGATGCCAAGCGCTCCCAGCTTCACCTGCCGGAACTTCCAGGCGCCGGCCATGGATCCCGTGTTGGCTCCTGCGTCTGCGAAGACCTGGGGGAGGTGCACGAACTGCGTCAGGAGCGCTAAAAGAAAGGCGAGCCCAGCCAGCAGCATGTAGGGGGTGCGTACAGAATGCGCCAGTTCTGCCGTGCTTGCGCCGGCGGCAATGAAGATGAAAACGGCCCCTAACTTAGGCGCGAGCGTGCCAGCGATGGAGTTGAAGCCGCCAGCCAGGTTGAGCCGTGAAGCTCCGGTGTTCGCCGGCCCGAGTGCTCCGAGGTAAGGATTGATCGCTACCTGAAGAAGCGCCAGACCACATCCCACAATGAACAGAGCCAGCAGGAACAGTGGATAGGTGATCAAAATGGAGGCGGGGAGAAAGAGCAGCAGGCCAAGACCGACAATGCTGAGCGCCGCGACGATTCCCGGCTTATAACCAATACGGCCAACGATCCAGCCCGACGGTAGCGAAAGCAGGAAGTACGCCCCAAAAAAGGCGAACTGCACCAGCAGGGCACGGACGTTTGTAAGGTGAAAGAGGTCCTTGAAGTGGGGAACCAGTACGTCATTTAATGCGGTGATGAAGCCTATACCGAAGTAAAGAGCCAGCATCAGAAGCAACGGAATCGTGTAGTTTGCCTTGTCCTGCGCCGCTGCCGTACTCGTCCGCTGTACCCCTGCGATGGCCATACCTCTTCGTCCCTTTCGTTTCGCTAGTCAAAATTGTGAAGCCAGCAACCGACACGGGGAGCCTGCGAGAACGCGGACCATTTGCGCTGACGTGTGCTGTATTTTCACATGGATGCCCATACGGAAGTTTGCCGATTTCTTCAGCGGCTCTGAATCTGTGCCGATCCAATCACCCGGCTCTCTCAACGAGCTTTTAGCGGCACTAGCGATTCGGCTTCTTTCAACCTGTAGAAAGTATTCGCAGGAACGTTGTAAAAACTCTGCTGCTTGCCGTCCGGCCACAGGATTCTGACCTCATCGGCTGCGGCTGCCTGGCCAAGACCAAAGTGTTGTCGCAGATCGCTCTGCGAAAGATAACTGCCGCCGCTCAACACTTCACCCATCTGTTGTGTCGCACCGGTCCGAACAAAGACCCGAGCGTTCAACGCCAGCCGATTCGATGGATGACCTTCTAATTGAAAGCTGATCCAGTGATTCTTCGGGTCGGGCTTTGCCTCCAGGATCATTGGGCCGCCGGTCAGGTTTCCTATGACGATGTCCAGCCGCCCGCTGTTGAACAGATCCCCCACTGCCAAACCGCGGCTCACCTGTTGAACTTGCAGAGCTGGCCCAGTCTCCTTGCTGACCTCGCGAAAGGTGCCATCCCCGTTGTTCCAAAACAACAGCTTCGGCTCGCGGTAGGTGGTTCCGTTCTTCGCATTGTCTACCTGGGGGTAGACGTGTCCGTTCACCAGGATCAGGTCCAGCAGCCCACGGTTGGATGTGTCGAGGAAAGCATCACCCCATCCCACATAAGGCAGCGTAGGCTGTGCGACCCGAGTATCGTGTGCCACATCGGTGAAATTCAAGCCGCCCTCATTACGATAGAGCACCGCATAGTCCTCACTGAAGTGAGAAATGGCAATGCTCTGCCTGCCCGTTCGCGTGTAATCCCCGAGAGCAATTCCCATATTGGCCTGCTCCGCGCCGTCCTCGCTCAGCGCTACACCGGCTTCGTTTGCAACGTCCTTGAACTTCCCATCTCCTTCGTTGTGGTACAGAAAGTTTGGCTCCCCGTCGTTCGCCACCAGCAGGTCGAGCTTGCCGTCGTTGTCAAAATCCGACCACACCGCACCCAGCCCAAAGTAGCCGCGCGGATCATGCACGCCCGCTGTCTGGCTGACCTCCGTAAAGGTGCCGTCCCGGTTGTTGCGGTACAGCGTGTCCGGCGACCCCTTCAGGCCACGCGGGCCGCATTGCACTGCGATCTCGTGATACGTGCAGGTCTTTTGCGATCCGAAAGAGGGGAGGTGCTGAAGATCCAAATCGACGTAATGCGGCACGAATAGATCCGCAAAGCCATCCCCGTCGTAGTCGCCGAAGGTGACGCCGGTGGACCACCCCGCATCCTGGGCCAGTCCCGACCGCTTCGTCACGTCGGCGAAGGTGCCATCGTGGTTGTTGCGGTACAACACCACGCCACCGAAGCAACTTACCGCCAGATCCGGCCAGCCGTCATTATCAATGTCCCCGACGGCCACACCCATCGCCCAGCACGGATACGCCACACCAGCCTGCTCGGAAAGGTCGGTAAAGGTGCCATCGTGGTTGTTGCGATACAACGCACTGCGGGCTTTCTTGCCCGTCTGCGCCATGGCAACACTCGGTGCGTTGGTTAGATAAATGTCGAGCCATCCATCGCCATCAAAGTCCAGCAGAGCCACACCGCCACTCATCGACTCAACGATGTACTTCGCTTCAGGGCTGGATGCATGATCGAAATGAATCCTTGTAGAGTCCGTGATGTCCACCAGCTGCGGCACCGGCTCGTGCGAGTGGACTTCGGCTCTCGTACTCTGGCCCCCTGCGCAAGCGAGGGTAAGCAAGAGCGCAAGAGCAAGCGCGACAGCGCGGTATCTATTCTTTCGCATCGGTTGTCTGCGGAGCGTTCATGCGCAACGCTTCATAAATGCCGCGCAGCTTCTCCCTTACAGCCTTCAAGCGTTCATACTCGGCGACTTCGCGCTTGGAGTCTTCCGGTCGATGCAACCTGCGGTACACCGCACTCAGGCGATAGTGTGCCAGGGTGTTCGATGGATCGTTCTTGATCACCTGCTCTAGAAGAGAAAGCGCCTCGTCAGCATGTCCTGTCTCCACCAACTCATGAGCCAGCCCGATGCTCGCATCGGAATCGTCGGATTGGAGCGCAAGCGCACGCTTGTAGTCGGAGATGGCCGTCGTGTGATCTCCCTTGTCCGCCGCCAGATCGCCCAGCTTCGTGAGAGTCTTCTCGTCGCCTGGGTTCTGCTCCAGCGCGGCCTGATATTGCTGTACAGCTTCCGCCTTTTGCGCCGGATCAGAAGACGCGGCCAGTGTCTCCGCAAGTTCAAAATGCGCACCGGGCAGGTTGGAATCGGCCTTGAGCGCGGCGCGGAGATTGGTGATGGCAGCGCTATTGTCACGCTCGCGAATCAATTCGTGGGCCATCGCCTGGTGCATCTGCGCAGATTCTGGTGCGGCGAGAGAAAGATCCAGCATCGCCTCGCCGGCCAGATCCGTGTAAACACGGTAGGCGGCATACAGAACCTCCGGATCGGTAGGCAAAGCCGCCTTCAGCTGATTGATGGCCATGGCTGCCGAGGGAAGATCACCTGCGCTCGTGTCGAGTTCCACCAACTCGAGTCCTGCCTGCTTGCGTATCTTGGGATCTTGCAGGCTGGGGAGAGAGGCTGCGAGATCTGTACGGGCCTCATTGGGGTGGCCGGTGCGCCGCTCGCAAAAGCCAAGAAGCGCCTGCAGCTTGCTCTGCTTCGGATCGAGTGCGAGCGCTGCACGCAGGTGCGGCTCGGCTTGCGGGAGGTTCCCCGCAAAATACAGCAGGACGCCTAAGTTCGCCTGCGCGTCAAGATTGCCCGGATCCG
>CAXTGN010000240.1:5329-7534 GCA_964243455.1 uncultured Acidobacteriaceae bacterium | reverse complement strand
TGGCGGCGGTAAGCGCGTACGGGTTGTCATTGACCAGGTCCGCGATGTGGAGGACCGACGGGGCCTCGATAAGGGAGAGAACCGGGACGAAGATGTCGGTGCGGGTGATGGCCATCCTGGGGGTGGCGTGGTCGACCAGGGTGGGGTGGAGCAGAGAGGGTGCGGCGGGGGACGGGTTTTGTCGAGGTGAGAGCTGTGAGGTGTTGAGCTGTGAAGTGTCGGCGGCGGGGACTGGGTTTTGTTGAGGTGTGAGCTGTGAGGTGTTGAGCTGTGAGGCGCCGGCGGCCAGGGCGTCTGTGAGAAGGCGGGTGAGGATGTCGGCTGTCTTCGCGCTTACCTCGACCGGGGGAATATTCCCCAACTCGGCCTGCAGGAGCGGGCGCAGGGCGGCGAGGGTATCCCGGGTGGCGACGAGGCGGCGCGGGGACATGCAGACCTCCGCCCCGTTGAGCCGGAGGCCGAAGGCGACTGCCTTTGCGGCGAGAGCCAGGTCCGCGGAGGGAAGCACGATGACCGCATCCGCGCCGGAGAGCTCCATGGTGGCCGGCGTGGCGGTTTCAGCGAGCGCGGCGAGGATACGGCTGCCCGTGTTGAATGAGCCGGTGAGGACCACCTTGTCGGGGTGATGGGCGAGGGAGGTCTTCGCCGCCTCCACGGAGTCATCCGTGACGTGGAGGACGCCACGGGGAAGGCCGGCTTCGCGCAGGGCGTGCGCCAAAAGCATGGCGATCTCCTCGCCTCCGTTGCCGGGCTTCCAGGTAACGGCGTTGCCGGCGACGAGGGCCTGAATGGTCTGCACGCCGGGGAGAAAGAGCGGAAAATTGGCAGGACCGATGACCAGGACGTGGCCGAGAGGGTCGCGGTGGATCTCCGCCTGGACGCCGGCGAGCCACAAGGGGCGATGACGGTTGCCAAGCCTGCGTGGGGCAAGGAGCTTGCGGGCGTTGCGCTCCAGGAAGCGCATGGCTTCGAGCAGAGGAAGGACTTCTGTGACGAGGGTGTCCGCCTGTGCGCGGGCCAGGTCGGGGGAGATGGCTTTGGCGAAGAGTTCGGCGTGCGCGGCCACCCAGTGACGGGCTTTGCGGATGGTTCCAAGGCGTTCGATCAGCGGGCGCGCGGCCCAGCGGCGCTGGGCTGCGGGGAGGATGGGTTCCCCGGTTTCAGAAGGAGGAAAGGTGCAGAGGGCGGCTTCGCAGGCGGAGGTGGGGTGGTTGCCGGCGCGGGCAGAATACATGGGTCTCTCCACTGCGGCGCTTTGCGCCTCCGGTCGAGATGACGGGGTGGTGGGTGTGTCCGGTAGGGATGAGGACGGGGAGGGCTTGGCAGCCTCGGCCGGTCGGGATGACGGGGTGTGATTTGTGGTGCTGCCTGGGAAATCCGCCATGTCGGCCAGCATAGCGCCCCTGTCGGCGTCATGCTGGCTGGCGTTGAGGGTGCTAGAGCTCATGAGGCAACTTGCATGAGGTCTTCACGGAAGGTGTTGTTGTGTTCGGCCTGCCACTGGGGCTCGATGCCGAGGTCTTCGAGCAGGAGGCGGGACGAGATGCGTGCCGACTGGAAGATGACCGGGAGGCCTGAGCCTGGGTGCGTGCCGCCGCCGACAAGGTACATGCCTCGGACGTCCTCGAAGCGGTTGTGGGGGCGAAGGTGGAGCATTTGCGTCAGCGAGTGCGCCATGGAGAAGGTCGCGCCCTTGTGAAGATCGAACTCCGCTCTCCAGCCCGCCGGGGTAAGGATGCGCTCGGTGCGGATGCGGCCTTCCAGGTCGGTGATGCCGATCTTTTCGATCTGCTTCATGGCGAGGGCACGGAAGCGGTCGCGCTCCTGGTCCCAGTCGATGTAGTCGACCTCATGGGTGACGGGAAGCAGGACATACAGCGTGGAATGGCCCCTGGGCGCGAGGGTGGAATCAGTGACCGAGGCGTTCTGGACGTAGAAGCTGGGGTCTTCAGAGAGGCGGTGGAGACCCTCAATGTCGCGTAGGTTCTGCTTGTAGTTCTTCGCCAGGTAGATGGTGTGATGGGCTACGTCGTCGTACCGGCCTTCGATGCCGAGATACATCATGAACGTTGAGCAGCTGAACCGCTTGGAGTGGATGCGCTTATCGGTCCAGCGCTTGCGGTGCTGCGCGGGCAGCAGCTTGCGCATGGCATCGGCGAAGTCGGCGTTGACGACGACGGAGTCGGCCTTCAGGGTGCGCCTGGA
>CAXTGN010000240.1:2896-5319 GCA_964243455.1 uncultured Acidobacteriaceae bacterium | reverse complement strand
CCGCTGGCTTCTCCATTTTCCACAAGGAGCTGTTCGACAGGTTCGTCGAGCAGAACTTCGACGCCCATCTCCCCCGCGATGCGTGACATGGCGGCGGTGACCGCACCACAACCGCCGACGGGATGGAAGACGCCGTGTTCGTACTCCAGAAACGAGAGGATGGAGAAGAGCGAGGGGCAGCGGAAGGGGCTCATGCCCAGGTACTTGGACTGGAAGCTGAAGCCGAGGCGGATGCGCTCATCGCTGAAATGCGTACGGAGATCACCGTCAAGCGAGAGCCACGGCTTCAGGAGCGGCAGCAGCTTGAGCATCTGCGGCTTCATCAGATCGGTCCAGCTTTCAAAGGGCGACTCGAGAAAGGGAAGAAAACTGGCGAGCTTCTGCCGGTTGCGCTCAAGGAAGCCGCGAAAGGCTTCGGCGTCGTGGGGCGAGATGCGGGCGATCTCGGCTTCCATGCGCCGGATGTCCGGTGTGGCATCAATCTTGCCGCCGGAGCCGAAGACAAGGCGGTACTGTGGGTCGAGCCGCTTCATCGGCACCTCGCGATCGAGGTCGTAGCCGGCGTCGGCGAAGATCTCCTTGAGGACGCGAGGGTAAAGGAAGAAGGTTGGCCCGATGTCGAACTTGTAGCCGTCCTGCGCGAGGGTCGCGGTGCGGCCACCGACGCGCTTGTGTTTCTCAACGACCGTGACGCGTACGCCCGAACGGGCTAACAGCATGGCCGAGGCGAGCCCTCCAGGGCCCGCGCCTACGATGACGACATGTTTTGAAGCGTTGTTTCGTGTGGCAGAAAGAGCCATGCAGCGTTAGTCCCATCCCCCGTACCCGACGAGTGTACTTTGAGGGATGCGTCTTGCTGTCCGCCCGATAGTAACCTCGTTCGATCAGGGATGTGCCCGTGTGAAGGTTTGCGCGAGGACCGTTAGCAGCACTCAAAAACCTCGCGAAAACGGGAGAAGCTAGTCAAGCATGTTGCGGACCAGAACGCGCACCTTCTCGGTGACAACACCGTAGAGGATGTGGGTGGCTCCCTCGCTTGTGCGCTCACGGAGGGTGTGGTCTTCGGTGGGTTCGCTGAGGCCAAGGGCAGGAAGCGCGCCCTCATGGGTGAGGCTCATCAGGGTGAGGCCGAAGGTGGCGCCGCTCTTGGCGGTGACAGCGGGATACAGCTCGGCGAGCACACCGTAAAACGCACCGGCCGCCGTCCCGAAGACCCAATGGATGCTTTCACTGGCGACGGATTTGGTGTCCTGGTCTAGGGCATGACCGGCGATCTTCTCGGCGGCAATTTCAGGCGGTTCAGGTTCACCGTGAACGCGGGGTGGATAGACCTTTTCCGCCATGGTCTTGGCGGCTGTGGCGACAAGGCCGGCGATGGCTCCGGCGAGAAGGCCTTTCAGGAGGGCATTGGTGTCTTTGGTTTGATCGAGGCTCACGGGGTGATGTGATGCGCTCCGGGGCGGGGATGCTGCTTGCGGCGGGTGTGCGGAAGTGAAAGGGGGAGGCAAAAGCGACGCAGGTTCCCTGTTAGGGGATGACGGGAAAGGCAAGAAGCGAGAACGAGCGCAGATTCCCTTCGGGAATGACAAGAAGAGAAGCAGGTTCCCCGTTCGGGGAATGACAACGAAAGGCGAGAAGCGAACAACCGCAGATTCCCTTCGGGGATGACAACAAGAGAAGCAGGTTCCCCGTTCGGGGAATGACAAAGAAAGAAAGGCAAAGGCGAGAACGACCGCAGATTCCCTTCGGGAATGACAACAAGAGAAGCAGGTTCCCCGTTCGGGGAATGACAAAGAAAGGCGAGAAGCGGATCCCTGCGGGATGACAAGAAGAAAGGCGAGAAGCAGGTTCCCCGTTCGGGGAATGACAAACAGAAAAGAAGTGAAATGACAAACAGAGGAAAAGTGGAATGACGACGACAGCGAGGCGGGAAATGCCAAACGGAAACGGAGCGCGGAGCGGCGGAGAGAGAGAAAGTGGGTTGGGCTACCTGCGGCTGGCGATCTCGTCGGTGTCGAGGTCGTCTTCGTTTAGGGCGTCTTCGTTGATCCCGGTGGGGAGGTCGCCGGTGTCCTGATCCTCGGGGTCGGGGTCGGGGTCGGGGTCGGGATCAGGCAGAGGCGTGGTGGCGTGGGCGAGGAGCGCGGGCGAGGTCAATACCTCGCCCGCTGAGTGACTAGGCGTCATCCTCGTCCTCGTCGTCGTCATCTTCATCGTCGTCCTCGTCATCGTCTTCGAGGTCGTCTTCGTCGTCCAGGTCTTCGTCGTCCTCGTCTTCGTCGTCGTCTTCGAGTTCATCCTCATCGTCTTCGTCGTCCTCATCCTCAACGTCGTCCTCATCCTCTTCTTCGTCCGCGGCGGCGCTGAGGTTCAGATCGGGTTGGGACTGGATGTCGCGGCGGTCGGCGCGAGTTTGGAAGTTC
>CAXTGN010000240.1:0-2886 GCA_964243455.1 uncultured Acidobacteriaceae bacterium | reverse complement strand
TGGAAGCGTTGTCCACCGGGTTGCCCTCGATGAACTTGGGGTCGTTTTCGAAGCCCGCGGTCGCATCATCGCCTACGAGATCGTGCAGAACGGATGCGCTGTCGGTTGCTGGAAGGTCTTGATTCCTGGCCATGCCATGTCTCCTCGGGCGCGGAAGTGAGCTTCCCGCCACACGCCTAGGATGCAGGAAGTTGTAAGAAGAGGCCTGGATTTGCGGCAGGAGTTTAAGGGCGGAAAAGGGGGCGGGAGGCGGCGACACAGCCCCCGTTTGCCGCGGCGCATCATAAACAGAACACGAACAGAACACGGGGCGAAGGAAAGACCGTCCCTCCCACCAGTGCAGGCTGATTCAGAACAGAAGAGAGGCCGCTCCTTGAGCCTCCGGAGTTGTGTATGTCGACCCATGCAGTGATGAATTCCCGCTCCGAGGAAGAAACGTTGTTTGCGTCACAGGACGATGTGACGTCGGGCGCCGTCGGGCGCAGTCATGGTATGCCGTTTGGGGCAGAGGTGCTGCCCGAGGGCGGTGTACGTTTCCGGTTGTTTGCACCCGCCGCGGACCGCGTGGGCATCGCGATTCAGGGACAGGAACGGCAGGCAGAGATGCGGCCGCTGGGAAACGGCTGGCACGAGTGCGTGACCGAGCAGGCCGGGGCGGGAACGCGATACCGCTTTGTGCTGCCAGATGGGACGCATGTGCCGGATCCGGTGTCACGCTTCCAGCCGGAAGACGTGAGCGGGCCGAGCGAGGTAATTGCGCCGGGCAGCTACACGTGGATGGACGGTGGATGGAAGGGCCGCGCGTGGCATGAGGCCGTGATCTATGAGCTGCACATCGGGACGTTTACCCCCGAAGGGACGTTTCGCGGGGCGATCGGCAAGCTGGACCACCTGAAAGATCTGGGCGTGACCGTGATCGAGATCATGCCGGTTGGGGATTTCTCGGGTGCTCGTGGCTGGGGGTATGACGGGGTGCTGTGGTTTGCGCCGGACTCTTCTTACGGACGGCCTGAGGACATGAAGGCGCTGGTGGAAGCGGCGCATGCGCGGGGGATAGCGGTGATGCTGGATGTGGTCTATAACCACTTCGGGCCGGAGGGGAACTACATCCCCATGTACTTCCCGAACCTGTTGACCGAGCGGCACAAGACAAGCTGGGGCGCGGCGGTGAACTATGACGACCAGGGGAGCGAGGTGGTGCGGGAGCTGGCGATCCATAATGCGCTGTACTGGATTGAGGAGTTTCACCTCGACGGGCTGCGGCTCGACGCCGTGCACGCCATCATGGACGAAAGCCCGAAGCACCTTCTGACCGAACTTGCGGAGCGGGTACGGGCACTCGAAACGCCGTATGCGATCCACCTGGTGCTGGAGAACGAAAAGAACGAGGCGTCTCGTTTGGTGCGGGATGATGAGGGACGCCCCGAGCACTTCACCGCGCAGTGGAACGACGACATTCACCATGTGTTGCATACGGCCGCGACGCATGAAGATGCCGGATACTATGCGGATTATGTGGACGACACGACGCTGCTGGGGCGAGCGCTGGCTGAAGGCTTTGCGTTCCAGGGTCAGGCAAGTGTGTGCTCGGGTAAGAATCGCGGCGAGGTCTGCGCGCATCTGCCACCGACAGCGTTTGTGTCGTTCATCCAGAACCACGATCAGATCGGGAACAGGGCGTTTGGCGAGCGCATCAACGATATCTCGCACGATGCCGCGATGAAGGCGCTGGTTGCGGTGTACCTGCTGCTGCCGCAGATTCCCATGATGTTTATGGGCGAAGAGTGGAGAGCGTCGACACCGTTCCCGTATTTCTGCGACTTCCACGGGGAGTTGGCGGACAAGGTGCGTGAGGGGCGCAGGGATGAGTTCAAGAACTTCCCTGAGTTTCAGGATCCCAAGAAACGGGATGCGATTCCGGACCCTCTGGCGACGAGCACCTTTGAGTCGGCCAAGCTGAAGTGGGAGGAGATGAGCGGGCCCGACAATGCGGAATGCCTGGGACGGCACCGCAATTTGATTGCGATTCGGCAAAAGGAGATTGCGCCCTTGCTGAATTCGATCACGGGCAATGCGGGGGCATTCGACATCCTTGGGCCGGGAGCGGTGGCCGTGCGCTGGGCGACGGAGGGCGGGCGGGAGCTGCGGCTGTACGCCAATCTGTGCGATCGCGCGAAGGATAACTTCCCGGAGCCCGAAGGACGCGTCTTATGGCACCAGGGACCGGAGATCCAAGGCGCGCAGTTCGGGCCGTGGGCGGTGCATTGGACCCTCAAGGACGCCTAGGTGACGCACGACGCAGTCAGAACGCAGACGCAAAGACATGTACAGAGACATCACCCACTGCCCTTTGGCGCGGAGCTCGCGCGGGAGGGCGGTGTTGTTTTCCGCCTGTTCGCGCCCGCGGCGAAGCTGGTTCAGGTGGCGATCGAAGGGCGTGAGCCGGCGCCGATGCAGGCGGATGGGCATGGCTGGCATGAGCTGATGGTCAAGGATGCCGGAGCCGGAACGCGCTACCGATACCTTTTGCCGGACGGCACCGCTGTGCCGGACCCGGTGTCACGGTTTCAGCCGGAGGATGTGGCGGGACCGAGTGAGGTCATCGATCCATGCAGCTACGCGTGGCAGGACGACGCGTGGCGCGGGCGAGTGTGGGCGGAGGCCGTGCTGTATGAACTGCATGTAGGGACGTTTACGCGGGAAGGAACGCTGCGGGCGGCAGTGGGTAAGCTGGATCACCTGATGATGCTGGGCGTTACGGCGATTGAGCTGATGACGCTGGGCGACTTTGCGGGTACGCGGAACTGGGGCTATGACTCGGTGCTGATGTATGCACCGGACTCGGCGTATGGGCGACCGGAAGACCTGAAGGCCTTCGTGGATGCG
>CAXTGN010000239.1:0-7539 GCA_964243455.1 uncultured Acidobacteriaceae bacterium | reverse complement strand
TGCCGCGAAGGACAATGCGGTGCTGCTGCCCTCGCACTACATGGCGAAGTACAAAGGGTACGAGTGGCTGATCGGCGCGGATGGGAAGGCACTGGATCCGGGGAAGCTGTTTCTGGTCACGACGGAGTTGTTCGGCAACGGCAGTTCGTCGTCACCCAGCAACACGCCTGAGCCGTTCCACGGACCGCGGTTTCCGGTGATGACCATCCGCGACAACGTGGAGGCGGTGCATCGGTTGCTTACGGAAGAGCTTGGCGTCAAGCACCTGCGTGCGGTGGTGGGCTTTTCGATGGGAGCGGAGCAGGCGTTCCAGTGGGCGGTGAGCTACCCGACTTATATGGATCGCATCGTCGCCACCAGCGGCACGGCGCGTTGCTGGCCGCACGGCGTTGTGCGCAATGAAAGCGAGATCACGGCGATCGCGGCCGACGGGGATTTCAAGGGCGGCGACTACACCACGGAGCCTAAGCGAGGCATTGCGGCCTTTGGCGCCGTGTGGGGTGCCTGGCTGTTTTCGCAGGAATGGTGGCGTGATGAGTTGTGGAAGGCAGAAGACCCACACGCCACTCTCGAAAAGACCATCGCGGGTTTTCGAGACGACTTCATCACCGGAGCCGATGCGAACGATCTGATCCTGCAGCTGCGCACGTGGGAGAAGCACGATGTGGGAACGTCGCCAGGCTTCGACGGCGACACAAAAAAGGCGCTCGCTTCGATCAAGGTACCGGTGCTGTATATGCCGTCCATGACGGATCTGTACTTTCCGGTGGGGGATGCGCGGTTTGAGTCGCAGTACATCCCGCACGTCATCTTGAAGCCGATCCCTTCGTTGTGGGGGCATCCAGCCGGCGCGGGTGCGAGTCCAGCGGACCTGAAATTCCTAAACGACAACATCGGAGCCTTTTTGCGGGGGGACAGCGTACAGGGCGAGACGATCTCTCGTCGTTAACGTTGAGTGCAAGAGGCATGCAGCAACGACAACCGCAGATTCCCTCCGGGAACGACAACAAAGGTGAAGGCTTCCTGCGGATTGTGGCTTCGGGATTGACAAAGAGAAGACGGCCTCTGCAACTGGCTCTGTCGTTTACAGATTCATCATGGCGTTGCGGAGGGTGATGCTCCTGGAGCGGCACTTGCCGCCTTTTGTGGTGGGTGTAAGAGGTCCACATCGGCCGTGCCCATATGCCCGTTCGCGCTGACACGCACCACAACGCGGGCACGTACCGCTTTGGCGTCCTGGGGCACGTCGCAGGCCACGACCACGTTGCCGTCGAGGGGACCCGTAGGTGGAACATTGGGCTTGGCACGCAGGGTGATCTGCCGAGCATCGGACTTGAGCTGTTTGTCCTTTTTGTCGAAGGTGGTCACGGTGATGATCAGTTTGGTCTCGCGCGGATTGGTGCCGTCGAAGGGCGTCCAGTAAATAGTGTGTCCGTCCATGTGGATCATGTACTTGCCGGGGGTATCGCCCGGCGTCAGGGTGAGCGGAACGGCGTCATAGACCATCGTGCTGGTCTCTGCGCCGGCGATCTCCGTAGCGAGCCGGCGAGTGACCTGGCCGTCTGCCGTCAGGCGCGCCGGGGCGCGCGAGTCGAAGTAGCCCTGTCGCGTAACCACGACAAGATCTGGGCGTCCGACCACGCTGACGTTGATCTTGCGGAAATGATTGATGTCGCGCACGGTGCCCACGGGCCGGTAGGTCAGGGTATAAAAGCTGGCGCCGTCGCGGATCGATGTGCCAATCTCCGCGTCCACGTCGTTTCTGCCGTAGAGGTTGCGTCCGCCAGTTTCGGTGGCGATCTTCTGGAAATTCGGCTCACCGCCGAAAGGGTCGTAGGTGGCAGCTTCCGACCCGTACGCTCCCGGATCGGTCATGACCCCGGCAGGGTCGATCGTGTAGAGCGTTACGCGGGCGTCGCGCAATTCATTGATGGTCTGCTGCATGGCCGTGTGCACCCGGTCACGATCCACTGAAGCGAACCGAACCCAGGCGATGCTGGGGAACCCGCGTCCGATCCAGATCATGTTTTTGTGGCCGATGTGACCGGATGTGGCTTCGGCGACACGGCGCAGCGTGAAGAAGGCCGTGGCATACCGCTCCGAAAGCCACGAGGACTCGTGGACCTGCCAGGGGTACGCCGCGAAGTGGTGATCCAGGGACGACAGAATCTCGTCTTTGTGCTGTGTGTAATCGTGCAGAACCTCGAACTTCTCGAGGCTCACCGCGATCAGCATGGTCGGAGTGTCCAGCTTGTCCGGTTGTGCCTTGAGCCACTTTTGCAAGGAGTAGCGCGCAAAGGCCATGTCCTCAAAGCGAGTGTTGAACTCATCCACCAGGATAATGTTGACGGGCGTACGCGGCGCGATGCGATCCAGGTCCTGGGTCGAATCGATGGTCGCATCAGCAGGCGGTGTGTAACTACCCGGCGGGACAAAGTTGATGACGCTCTGGTTGGCGCCGTCTTCCTGGACCTGGAACTGTTCTTTGGTCAGGTCCTTGATCGCATTGCCCTTCTTGTCCACGACAACAGCATCCAGAATGACCAGGCGCGCATTGGCCCGGATGGTATTGCCCGCATTGGGCGCTGCAGCCGTCTGGCCGTTCGGGGCGGTGGGCGGAGGACCGGCAGGAGACGTCTGCGGTGGAGCTGCGGGCGCTGGGGTCGGCTGCGCAGGGGACGGGGCCGGTTCCTGTGCCCATGTCAGGGTGGTGCAGCCAAGAAGCACAAACAATACGAATCGGACGGCGATGTTCATTAGGAACCTCATGCGCAGCGGCGAAGAGGAGTGGTTCGGCGGCTACGTCCTGATGACGGATGAGAGTAACAGGCGGTCGCAAAGCAAAGCATGAAAATTGCGGGCCTTGTTCTCCGTGAGGGTCGCCTATGGCTGGCCGATAGGCAAGCAGGCCCGGACCCGGGCCTGCTGATGTTCAGAGTGAGGCGGTGTGTCTTAGCGGGCAGCCTTACGCCGTGTCTGTAGCACAGCGGCGGCTCCGAGCAGGCCTGTGCCGAACAGAAGAATCGAGCCCGGTTCTGGAGTGACGGCGGCGGGCGTGGGTGTAAATAGCTCGCCGGTGCCGAGAAAGGCAACTTTCGCGTCCGCTCCGGTCGACGATGTGCCGAGGAGGTTCAGATCGAAGGAGCCAGCCATCTCCGCGCCGCCGTTTACCGTGTAGTACCCGGTCTCGTTCAGGGCTACGTCCAGATTGCCGTTGCCATCATAGCTCTTTAGAGGTGAGTTGACCTGGTCGTAGAAGGACAGGACATCGCCATTGCCTGCGGTGATGGTGAAGGCCAGTTCTGTTTGCGGGACACCGTCGACATAGGGCACCGTACCTAGAAGGTAGTTGACCGTACCGCCGGAGAAGTTCGAAAACAGGCCGCTATTGTTTCCTGTCGCAAATGGAGGAGCAAAGGTTAGGCAATCAGGGGTGAAGCTGACACTGCCGATTACCGAGACCGAATCGGCGAGGGCCAGAGGCGTGCAAACAGCGAGGAAAAGGCTACCAACCACAAAGCGTACGGGGCCGTTCATGAGTCTCCTGACTTAAGGCCGATGTGCTTCCAAATGCGATGCCGCCCTCCAACGGGCGGGTTGTTGTGAGCGCACGGTACGAAAGAACATTGAACGCCAAAAGGCAATGGCCCCTTGGTTCACTCCTGAACACGGAAGTGGCACACGAAGTTGTGGTAGACAATGCGGTTCTCTCTGCGCTATCGTTCGCGTGCGCCTATGAAGGTCTTCCGGTAAAAGCTGCCGTTGCTTGCTGTGCGTTCGCTTCGCGCCCGCACACGTGTGCCCGTTCGTCAGCCACTTTCCCCGAGACCCATCTTGCGAATACCCGACATTGTTACGCCGCGGCTGCGTCTTTCCCACGTCAGCCTCGAACTCATGCAGACAGAGCTCTCCGCTGATCGCCAACAGCAGGCGCAACTGCTAAACGCCATCGTTCCGGCTGCGTGGCCCCCCGAGCATTGGGAGCCGCATTGCTTTCCCTTTCTCGAGAAAATGTATGCCGAACACCCACACACGGAGAGCTGGGCTCGCTACATCGTGCTTCGGGGCGAGCCGGAGACGCTGGTCGGGACGTTGGGCGCCTTTCCACGAGGCCGTAAGGAAGCAGAGATCGGCTACGGTATCCTGCCGGATTGGCAGCGTCGCGGGTTGACCACAGAGGCTGCACGAGCGCTCATCACAGAGCTGTTTCGGGATGAATGGATCGAGGCAATCTCGGCACAAACCTACCCTCGTCTGCGAGGCTCCATTGGCGTGATGGAAAGGTGCGGCATGCGACCGTTTGGACCCGGTAACGAGGAGGGGACGGTCCGCTACCGGCTGGAACGGCAGGCCCCGGACACGAGCCCGCCGCCGGGTTAAGACTGGCTTTCTGGGTCGCTCTGTTCCGTGCCGCCACGGCTCTGAACCCTGGCGGTGCGGTAGGAGCGGCAGGCCCAGGAGCAACCGATCCGCGTGCACTCCAGGGCAAGGGTGAGCACGATAAGAAAAGGGACTACGACGATGGCGATGGTGAGGTCTGACATGGGAGTTCTCCTCTGGGGAACACAGCCGCCCCGGATCGATACCTATCTCTGCTTCTCAGGAAGTTCGGAGGTGTTCTCGGGCGAGGCGTTCTGTCTATAAATGCGCGAGGCGCATAGGAATCGGGTCATGTCTCGCAAAGGAAGCCAGGACTGGCCGGGGGCTAACCCGAGGGCTCCAGTCGCAAGACACTGGATTCACCTGGTGGTTACCAGAGACTGCTTTCGGCCAAAGTCTTCTCCGGTAAGCTGAACGCGATACCTCTTCCCTCAGCGTCCTCAGCAGGTGGTGCTAAGCAACTGGGTGTGCCGGGATGAAGACAGGAGTCTTTCGCGATCATGAGGTCAGCCGCCGTCGTTCCCCGTCCCGGTAACACGCAGGTGCGTGGCCGGGATCTGTGGCCAGGGGTTGGGCTCGCTGTACTCATGCTGCTGCTTCAGGGCGTCTACTGGGCGTTGCGCATCCGTTCGGGGTACTTCCCGGCGGGGGACGAGTTTTCGCTGCTGGTGCACTCCACGCGCTTCTTTCACCCGAATGCCGGTGAGTGGTTCCGGCATGGATTTGCCGGCTACTTTTCCCCGTTTCCCGACCTGTCGCTTCCCTATTCGAACTTCCTGCGACCGATGGCCAATCTCACCTATTACCTGGAGTCGTTGCTGTTTGGCCGGCATTGGAGCCTTTATCTCTGGGGCAACTACGCGATCGAGGCTGCCCTGGTGTACACGGTCTGGTCCATCGCACGCATCGGTTTGCGATTGCCACCGCCGATCTCGGTACTGGTGGCGATCGCATCGGCCTTTTCGCCTGCGTTCAGCTACCAGGCTGTGTTCCGTCCTTCATTCGCCTTTGACCTGTTAGGGGGGCTTTGGGCTTTGCTGGCCCTGGCGGCGCTGCTGAACCGGCGCTGGGGGGCAACTGCCCTCTTTGTCACCCTGGCCGTTCTCACAAAGGAGACCGCGTACTACGTCGCGCTGGCTGCCTCCGTTGCAGCCTTTTTCCTTCTGAGACAGCGACCACTGGCGCAGAGGCTTCTTCGCTCGGGGGCGTATCTTCTACCACTGTTGTTCGTAGTGGTTCTGCGCAGGCTGGACTTCGCCGGCGGACAGGGTGCCTATGTCCTGAATGAGGCGACCGGGGTGAATCCGGTGAAGCGATTGGTCATTGCGCTCACACATTGGCCGTACATGCTGCCCGGCGAGCAGCACATTTTCGAGCGCTCCTTTCACAATCTGGCTGCGCTGTCTATGAGCGTCGTTATCTGGTGCCTGGTTCTGATCTTGTGCCTCGCCGTGTTGCGCGGGGATATGTCCGCGGCAGCTACGGGCCGCGGCGCGGAGCTTTCCCGAGCCGATGGAGAACGAACGCTGCTTATCTTTCTCGGTGCGTCGCTGCTGCTCCCGCTAGGGCTTGATCTGGCTCCACGGTTCGGGGCTTCTACCGTTCCCTTGCTCTTTCTGAGCCTTGGCGTCCTGGCGGCTCGTGATCGCTCCTCTCGCATGGTCCGGTGGACCGCGGTCACGGTGTTGGCTGTTGCCCTGTGCGCGAACGTTGTGGCGCTCGTAGCGGCGTTGACCGACGCCCCGCTGCACCGGGAACAGGCCCTTTGGGCGCGTTCCCTCAACATGGTGGCTCTGCTCGCACGAGAGGAGCAGCCTGTGGTCTTCCTGGTGGACGATGCGACCGAGTCATTCTCCTCACCGAGCTCTGTTCAACGCTTTGCCGGGTACGACGGGACCATCGTCCCACTGAACGACGCCGGCATCGGGAACTGCCTACAGGCACAGCTCACCGTCACACCAGGAGGAGACAGCAGCTACGGGATTCATTCGACCGCTCCGGGCTCATGCGGTGGTATTCGTCTTGGGGCCACGTTTCACATGACGCCAGGACCTGTCCACACCTTTGTTCGGCAGCTCCCTGAAGCGGACGTTGCGTATGACGCGCACGCGGGTGGATGGGAAAGCGGTCAGTTCGGGACGCAGGATCTTTCTATGCAGCTGACTCCCAAGGTCCCCCGCTTTGCGATTGTGTACCCCGTTTCGGAGGACTCGCCCGAACTGCTGCAGGTGATTGGGGCATCCACCGCAAAGTGAGGGATTGCAAAGTTTCTAGTAAGCCTTGCTCTGCAATCTTCACTTCAAGGCAAAGGAAAAAGCCCAGGCTTTTGCCCGGGCTCGGTGATGCGGACGGAAGTGCCCGCTTAGGCTTGCGCCTCTGGCTCTGCAGAGACCTTGGTGGAAGCGATGGTGAAGCTGGGGTCGCCTACCTTGAAGCGGGCGAAGCGGCGGACCGAGATGTTTTCGCCGAGCTTGGCCACCTTCTGCGCGATGAGCTGGCTGATGGTGAGGGACTGCTCCTTGATGAACGGCTGCTCCAGGAGGCAAACCTCCTCGTAAAACTTGCCCATCTTGCCTTCAAGCATCTTTTCGATGATGTTGGCCGGCTTGCCCGAAGAGGCTGCCTGGGCGCGGTAGATCTCCTTTTCGCGCTCAATGTCCTCTGGAGTTACATCATCTTTGCCGACAAAGCGCGGGTCGACCGCGGCGATGTGCATGGAAATGTCCTTGAGCAACTCCTGGAAGTCTTCTGTGCGGGCAACGAAATCGCTCTCGCAGTTCAGTTCGAGCAGAACGCCGATCTTGCCACCGGCGTGAATGTAGGTGCCGACCGCGCCCTCGTTGGTGGTGCGGGAGGCTTTCTTGGCTGCCGAGGCCATGCCGCGCTTGCGCAGCACGACGAAGGCATTCTCCATGTCGCCGTTGGCTTCCTGCAGGGCCTTGAGGCAGTCGCCCATGGGCGCGCCGGACTTTTCGCGGAGCTCCTTCACGAGCTTTGCGTCGATCTTGGGTGTTTCAGCCACAGTCATTCTTTCCTTCCTGATTCTTGTTGCTCACGCTCCCTGAGGCGCCCTTGCGACGGGCACTCAGGAGGGGCGGAAGTGTTCTTGTAACTTGCGTCCAAACCAGTCGATGACATACATGTGGCCGACTACGGCTA
>CAXTGN010000238.1:3176-7589 GCA_964243455.1 uncultured Acidobacteriaceae bacterium | reverse complement strand
CACGCGGCCAGGGGCGACACCGGCATTGACGAGGGCCTCGCGCGCGGAATTGGCACGGTTCTCGCCCAGCGTGATGTTGTACTCAGCCGACCCACGATCGTCGCAATAGCCCCCGATGAGCACCTTGATGGCGGGATGTGTGTTCAGGTAGCGCGCCGCCGAGGCCACCGTGCTCTCCGCATCCGCCCGGACGTTGTAGCTGTCGTAGTCGAAGTACAGGTCCTGAACAGCGGCATGGAACGCAGCGTCGGACCCCATATCCGACTCGTTCGCTCCCGTATTCGCATTGCCGGCCGAGGGCACTGTCGGTACACGCACCGTCACGCGAACGTTGGCCTCCGTCGTGCCGCCATCACCCTTGGCAACCAGATGAAAATTGGTGGAGTTTGCCGGCGACACCGTCTGGGTTCCATTCACCGCAACGTCGCCGATACCATCAATCGAGACGCTGGTTGCGTTGGTCGTCCGCCAGTTCAGTACAACGGACTGGCCCAGATCGATCGCCAGCGGATCGGCGCTCAAGGTCGCCGTTGGTGTTGGGCCGGTCGCGGGAGGCAGCGCATTGGTGGGCACGGGCGCAGTCTTCTTATGGCAGCCCGCCAGGGCCAGGACGGCCAGGCTCAGGGCGCAAGCTGCCCGGCTGGCAGCCCGGGTGAGGGGCGCGATGCCCCTTGTCGATCGGCTTCGGTTCATTCTTGTTCCTCTTTCTTCTGCAACAATCTCGGAAACTTCATTCGGTACCTTTGTATGGCTCGACGCGACACGTACACCTTACCGGAAGCTCCAATTCGGCATGTCGCTGCCACCCTCTGTCAGGGCTTTCCGGCTCGTTCCATCCGCCAGCATGCTCATGATCCGGGTGTGGTCGGCACGGCCGTCGGGAGAGTTGGCAAAAACAACGTGTCGTCCATCCGGAGACCAGGACGGGAAGTCACACCGGCCGATATCGTGCGTCAACTGAATCCACCGCTTGGTCGCAATTTCCATCACGTAGATGTCCTGACCACCCGGTGCGCCGGGACCATACTTGCGATCCCACGCATAGGCGATGAACTGGCCGTTCGGAGACCAGGAGGGCGACGTCGCATAGCCGCCATCGGTCATGCGCTGCACGCCGGAGCCGTCCGAGTCCATGATGTACAGCTGCGGAAGACCCGTCCGTCCGCTGATCCACGCGATTTGTGCTCCGGTTTTGGGATTGAACGTGGGGGAAACATCCGGCCCGCGCACACTGGTGACCTTGCGCGCTGCCGCTCCCTGGGCATCGGCCACCCAAAGCTCCGGGTCACCCGAACGCGAGGAAGAAAAGGCGAGCTGCTGCCCATTGGGCGCCCAGGCCGGCGAGATGTTTGTGCTGCCGGGCGAGTTGAAGTTCACCAACCGATTGAGCAGCAGCGAATACATCTTCAGCTGAAAGCCGTCCCGGCTCAACGAACTGAACGCAATGCGGGAGTTATCGGGCGAGACACGCGGTGAAATCGAGATCTGTCCAAGGTGCGTGATGGCATGCTGGTTGGCGCCGTCGTAATCCATCCCCCAGATCTCTTTATTGCCATTGCCTGTGAAGTGCACATAAAAAATCTTGGATTCGGCGATGCCCTGAATACCGCCGCCGAGCCTGAAGATGATCTCGTCAGCGAACTTATGAGCGATCTGACGCGCAGCCTCTTCACTTGCCGCATCGTCGTAACGCTTGGCAAAGACCTGCGGAAACTGCGCGTTGCGGACGTCATCGAGATAGCCGTTCACCGTGACGCGGTTTCCGGCGACGCTGAGATTTCCAAATGCCACCATGCCTGCGCTCGCCGGCGCCGCAGCCCACTGGTCCAGCTTCATCTCGGCGGGTGTGCCGGGCTGTCCCGGGGGCACCATGCTTTTCGAGACCAGGTCAAAGATGCCGGCGTTCCCCAGATCGGCGTAAAGCGTGGTGTCGAAGGCATGCACTAGGTCCACGCTGCTCCCATCTGCGGCCCCGGGCTTGAAGTTCGACGCTGCCAGGCGCAAGCGATCCGCCCCCGTGCTGGTTTCCAGATGAAAAGGATCCTGCGCGTGAGCGCCCACGGCCGCGCCCGCACAGAGAAGAACTTCGAAAGCGAACCTTTTGCTGAAGCGGCGCCGAAGTGCCGTTGACCACGTACGCATGCTGCTGAAACCTGTCATTCCCATCCACTCTAGACGCCCGGAGGCGCGCTTTGTCCAGTGCCGTACCGCCGCTGGTGCCTGCGGCGGCTTACGGCTGTTTGTAATCAAAGGCGAATTCGATGGTGATGTGGTCCCCGGCGGGGAGTGGGCCGAACCCATCCACGCGCTGGACCGCACGTACGGCGGACTCATCCAGGGTGGCGGAGCCGCTGCGACTCTCGACGCGAACATTCCCGGGCACGCCATCCCGATCGATATCGAACAGCAGCGTCACCCGTTTGCCCTGCGAACTGCGAGGATCCACCTCGCCTGAAAACCAGTTCTGCGACACGCGCAGGCTCACCGCGCGCAGGTAGTACGCGTAGTGAACGCCAAAGGTCCGGTCTTCCACAGTCGCCGTGGCGGTACCGTTCTTGGCCTGGGAGACGGCTTCGGGCAGCTGCGTGGCGGTCGTCTCGCCGGTGCGGGCCTTGGGTGTATCCGATGCGGGCTGCGGATGTTTCACGGGTGGCGCTTCGGTGGGCTGTGCCCTGGGTTCAGGCCTGGTCGGCGCGGTGCTGTGAACCGGCGCAGGGGGTGCCGGCTTTTCGGGCGTCTTGGCCTTGATCAGGATGTCGGTGGGCTTCGGCGGCGGTTGCGTCGTTGCCTTGGGCGCAGGCAAAGGAGCCTCATTCACATCCTCTGAGGCAAGCACCTGCTTGTCGACAGGCTTGGCGTGCGACGGCAAGGGAAGTGCCGACACCATGGAGGCCTGGATTGCCCCGACAGAGGCCGTGTTCTCCCCCCAGCGGTCCTGCTTTCCAGTACGCAGATATGCGGCGCCGACCAGCACCGCAGCCAGCAGCACATGAAGCCCGACCGCTCCGGCCATACCTCCGCCGAGGCGGTCGAAGTCGCGGATCTCGTCAGTGTGCAGGTGAGGTGTGGCGTCCATCGTGTTTATCTCTGTCATCCCCGCAGGCGGCCAGTCTCCTTGTCATCCCGCAAGGGATCTGCTTTCATCCTGTCGCGCACTACCGGTCAAATGGCTGGGTAACGATACTGATGTTGCTGATGCCAGCCTGCTTGACCGCGTCCATCACCGAGGCGAAGGCCCCAAAGGGCACCCGCTGATCAGCGCGTACATACACAGTCTCTTTCGCGTTGGCACCCCGGCCCAGAATGTCCGTAAGGTCATGCACGTTCACCGGCTTGTCATCCAGAAACACGTTCTGGTTCTTGTCCACGGTCAGTACGCGGCGTTGTTCCACCGCCTGATTGACAGTGCGCGTTTGTGGCACTGCTACCTCGATCCCGCTCTGCAACACAGGCGCGGTGACCATAAAGATCAGCAGCAACACAAGCACCACGTCCACCAGGGGCGTGATATTGATGTCGGCCAGCGCGGTTTGCGTCCGGCCCTTGGACGTGAACGCCATGGCCTAGAAGCTCCTCCGCCGCTCTTCTCCGGTGTAGGCCGGGGTCTGCGCTGGCTGCTGCGGAGGCGCAACCAGAGCCGCATTTTCAATCGCGTTCAGCAGTTCGCGACCGAAATCATCCATGCGGGCCGCAAACTCGCGCAGCCGCGCCGTGAGCTGGTTGTACCCCACCACCGCGGGTACAGCGACGACCAGGCCCGCCGCCGTCGTGATCAGCGCTTCACTGATGCCAGGTGCGACGGCTCGCAGCGTGGCCGCGCCTGCCGATCCGAGACCGTGAAAAGCGTCGATGATGCCCATCACCGTGCCAAACAGGCCGATGAACGGTGCGACCTGCGCGATAGTGGCCAGCCACGTCATGCGGCTCTCCATCAGCGTCAGGCTCTCACTGGCGGCCGTCTGTGCGGCCCGTTCCAGGGCCTGTGGGTTAGGCGGCGTCCCGCGTCCTCCGGCCTGACGCTGATACTCGTCGTAAATTTCGTTGAACACGGCCACGAGTGGACTGGGCCGGAACTGCTCGGCAACGGCAGATACCTCACTCAGCCGGCCCGACTTCCGGAACGCCCGCACGAAACGGCGATTTTGCGCATCGGCTTCACGAAAAGAACGCCATTTGGAGAACATCACCGCCCAGGAGAAGATGCTGGCCGCGAGCAGCAGCACGAGCACGGTCAGCGCCATCGGGCCGCTGTTGTGCAACATGTCCGCCAGCGCACTGGTGTGCGCTCCGGAGGAGAGAGGGCCTTGATTTGCGGCAGCGTCTGCCGCGAGGGGAGCATCCTGGAGGAGCACTGCGAGAACGATCATGTTTACCGATTCAGTGTAAAGCGGAGCGTCGCCCGAAGGTGGTCGC
>CAXTGN010000238.1:0-3123 GCA_964243455.1 uncultured Acidobacteriaceae bacterium | reverse complement strand
AAGCCGTGGCGAAGGGCCGGGACCGATGTTGTTGGAGTTGCGAGTTGAAAATTACGCCGTCATCGATCACACCGTAGCGGAGTTCGGGTCGGGGTTGAACCTCCTCACGGGAGAGACTGGGGCGGGGAAGTCCATCCTGATCGATGCCCTCGTGCTTCTGCTTGGGGGCAAAGCATCCAGCGACATGGTGCGCTTCGGGGCCGAGCGGGCCGTGGTCGGTTGCGTCTTCGAGGCCACACCCGGCGCGGAAAAGATCCTCGAAGACAATGGGATTGATGTCGCTGGCGACGAAATCCTCCTACGTCGCGAGATCGGCTCGAGCGGCAAGGGACGGGTCTTCGTCAACAATCAACCGGCCACGGTCGGCGTGCTACGGCAGCTGGCTCCGGAGCTGGCCCTCGTGCACGCACAATCGGAGACGCTGATTGCCTTTGACGGTGCGCAGCAACGCCTTCTGTTGGACCGCTCGGCACAGATTGGTACGGAAGCGGTAGCGCAGACCTACACCTCCTGGCGCGCTGTACGGCAGGAGATCGAAACCCTGCGCGGGGCCGAGGGAGACCGCCTGCGGCAGATCGATCTATGGAGCTTTCAGGCTCGAGAGATCGAAGCGGCCGGGATCGCGGACGCCGAGGAAGACCTTCGGCTGGAGGCCGAAAAGCGGCTGCTCGCCAACGCGGAGCGGATCTACACCGGGGCGAACGCCGCGCTGGATCTGCTCTACGAGGCCGAGGTCTCGGCCGAAAGCCTGTTGGGAGGCGCGATACGGCACGTCGAGGACTTGGCGCGCTTTCAGGAGAGCCTGAAGGACGCAGCCCAGCAGCTTAAAACCGCGCAGGCCGCCGTGGAGGACGTTGCTTCGACCCTGCGGGGGTTCGCAGACGAAGCGACAGCCTCGCCGGATCGCCTCGCCGATGTTGAGGATCGACTCGCCCTCCTGGACCGGCTAAAGCGGAAATATGGTTCTGGGTTGGAGACCGTGATTGCGTTTGGTGCGTCCGCGACACAGAAATTAGCGGATCTGGAGAACCGGGACGCACGATTACAACAGCTTGAAAGCGACCTGAGGGTGGCCGCGCAGGCCTACTGCACCGCCGCGCGCAACCTTACAGAGGAGCGGCGAACCGCAGCGGCAAAGCTGGCCAGGGGCGCCGAACGGCAGATCAACGAGCTCGCCATGCGGTCTAAGTTCACAATCCAGGTGGCACCGGCGGAGGACGAGGAGCACTGGTCGGCTGCGGGCTGGGACGCCGTCGAGTGCCTTATCGCTACCAACGCCGGAGAGCCAATGAAACCGCTGACGGAGATCGCCTCGGGCGGGGAAATGTCCCGCGTCATGCTGGCTCTCAAGGCCGCCGTGGAGGATCAGGCGTCGGCTCAGGCCAGGAAGCGCGGAGCGGCCCTGCCGCGAACCCTGGTATTCGACGAGATCGATATAGGCATTGGCGGTCGGGCGGCCGAAGCGGTCGGGAACAAGTTGAAAGAACTCTCGCGCACGCAGCAGGTGATCTGTATCACCCATCTGCCGCAGATCGCCGCCTTTGCGGACCAGCACCTCCTCATCGAAAAGAGCGAGAACTCCGGACGGACGCGTACCGGCGTGCGCAGCATGGGCGAGACGGAGAGGATCGAAGAGGTCGCCCGCATGCTGTCCGGAGCCAGTCTCACCGAGGCTTCACGCACCCATGCGCGCCAGATGATTGCGGCAAGTCGCTA
Organism: uncultured Acidobacteriaceae bacterium; assembly: GCA_964243455.1. Taxonomy (GTDB): domain Bacteria; phylum Acidobacteriota; class Terriglobia; order Terriglobales; family Acidobacteriaceae; genus Granulicella. Next base: position 1,407 of record CAXTGN010000238.1, on the reverse strand, counting down.
AGCAACAGGATCCAAGTTCTTGCGCTCTCATAGCCTGAAGTCCGGAGGGAACAATGGCCGAAGCAAAGAAGTGTGCGCACCCCAGCTGTAGCTGCACGGTAACGGAAGGCAAGTACTGTTCACAGATGTGTGAGGATTCGATGGGCACGACGACCCTGGGCTGTGACTGCCCGCACGCGGGCTGCTCAGGCCACAAGGTCTAAACGGCTTCGGGCGTAGGTCGGGCACCTCCGGTGAGCCCGGTGGTGCCGCGTTCTTGCGTCCAAACGGGATATACTGGACCTCGTGACCACCACCGTCCTGGACCCCGTGGAAGTGCGAAAGATCGGAAACTCCGCAGCAACGAAGCGAGTTCTTCTCCTTAAGCCCCGTGGCTTCTGCGCCGGGGTCGTTCGCGCGATTGACATCGTCCGCATCGCGCTCGATGCGTTCGGTGCACCGATCTACGTACGCAAAGAGATCGTTCACAACAGCTACGTTGTGAATGATCTGGCCCAGAAGGGCGCAATTTTTGTGAACGAACTGGACGAGGTGCCGGAAGGGGCGCGCGTCATCTACTCGGCGCACGGGGTCTCCCCGGCCGTCCGCGCACGGGCCAAGGAACGCGGCCTCAAGGTCGTCGATGCCACCTGTCCGCTGGTAACCAAGGTCCACGTCGAAGCCATCAAGTTTGCAAAGCAGGGCTACTCGCTGGTTCTGGTCGGCCATCGTGACCACGAAGAGGTGGAAGGAACGCAGGGCGAAGCGCCTACGGTGACGCAGGTCGTTTCCACCCCGGAAGAGGTGGACGCACTGGTGGTTCCCGATCCCAACAAGGTGGCGTACCTCACGCAAACTACGCTTTCGCTCGACGAAGCGGGCACGATGATCGCCGCGTTGAAACAGAAATTCCCCAACATCGCCGGGCCGCATGCCCAGGACATCTGCTACGCGACGGAGAATCGCCAGACCGCGGTCAAGAACGTTGCTCACGGCGCCGATCTGGTGCTGGTCGTTGGCTCGCGCAACAGCTCCAACTCCAACCGCCTGGTGGAAGTCTCCCAGAATCTCGGGACCGGATCGTACCTGATCGACAAGGCAGAAGATATCCGCCCGGAGTGGCTTGAGACTGTGTCGACGGTCGCCATCACGGCCGGGGCCTCTGCGCCGGAGATCCTGGTGCAGCAGGTCGTGTCTTTTCTGCAAGGCAAGGGTTTCTCGTCTGTCGAAGAGGTGGAGGTCATGCCGGAAAATGTCCGGTTCGGCCTTCCGCCCGAAATCGTCCAGGCGATCGCCTCGGCTCCTCCGGTGCATCCAGCACCGTAGCTGCGGAATCTATCTCCTGTTCTGTCCAACCTCAGCAAACGAGAGTTCATGAGTGCATCCAGTCTGAATCCGGGAGGGACAAAGCAGCCGCGGTTTGGCCGC
>CAXTGN010000237.1:0-7594 GCA_964243455.1 uncultured Acidobacteriaceae bacterium | reverse complement strand
GCGATCGGCTACTTAATTAATTAAGCAGCAAGAGCGAACTGAGGTTCGGCACTTATGGTTTTGTGAGCGATTACGGGTGTCCACACCCCGGCATGCCTCTTTGCCGCAAGCAATCCCGTCGAAGCCGTGACGCCCCCATCTTTGGAGACAGGCACCAACATTGCATTGGGCTGATGTCAAAGAACTGAACTGCTCTCCAATATAGATGCTCAAGGAAGCCGTTCGTTGCGTTTGGTCAGCAAGAAGCAAAAAAGACGCCACGGGCTTTTGAGGGCTCGTGGCGGGAGGCCAGTGACGCAACTTGATCGAGAACGTAAAGCTCTCGAATGTCTCTCACTGTTTATGGTTTCCCATATCCAAGCGATGATTAACTGTAGCATGGATTGCGGCGCTTGCAAGTGGAGCATGCAAATTTCAGGATAAAAATACTAAAAAGTGCAGAGTTCTATCTGGCGGCTTTCCTAGCGGCTACCCACCCCGGTTTTGTGACCTGGCGACTCCGTCCCAAGGCGAGAGCCCCTGCTGGAACGTCTTTGGTGATGCAGGAGCCCGCCGCGATATAGGCACCATTCTCGATGGTGAGAGGGGCCACAAGGGTGGAATCAGAACCGACGAAGACGTTGTCGCCTATGGTGGTCTGGTTTTTGTGCACACCGTCGTAGTTGCAGGTGATGGCGCCGGCACCGATGTTCACGCCCTCGCCTATGACGGCATCGCCCAGATAGGTCAGGTGGTTGGCTTTAGAGCCTCGGCCGAGTTTGACCTTTTTGGTTTCGACGAAGTTGCCGACGTGGGCGGCGGGACCGATCTCACTGGCCGGACGGAGATGGGCATAGGGGCCAAGAAGCGCGCCGTCGCCCACAGTTGACTCATCAAGGATGCAGCCATTGCGGATCAGGACGCCTTCGCCGACCAAGCTGTTCTGCACAACGGAGTAGGAGCGGATGCGGCAGTTCGGGCCGATGCGGGTTTTGCCGAGAAGCTGGACGTAGGGTTCTATGGTTGTGTCCGCAGCAACCTCAACGTCGGCGTCGATGATGCAGGTCTCTGGGCGGAAGATGGTGACGCCGTTGGCCATCAGACGCCGAGCCGTTTCGAGTCGCATGAACGCGTCGAGATGCATCATCTCGGCGATGGTGTTGGCGCCGAGGACTTCTTCGACGCTGTCGGCCTGAATGGCGACCACGCGCTCGCCTGCAGCACTAAGCAGAGCGGCTACGTCGGTGAGGTAGAACTCGCCGTGCGCGTTGTCCGTGGAAAGCCTATCGAGCTGGGCGAAGAGTGCCTCGGTGCGGAAGCAATAGATGCCGGAGTTGATTTCGGGAGCGGACAGCTGGTCCGGGCGCAGGGATTTCTGCTCGACAATGGCGGCGACCTCGACCGATCCCTCGTGCAGGCGCAGGACGCGACCATATCCGGTGGGGTTCGGGGGAACGACCGAGAGGATCGTCATGGCGGCGTTTTCTGCAAGGTGCAGATCCCGCATGCGGATGAGGGTTTCCGGGCGGATCAGAGGAACGTCGCCGGACAGCACAAGGAGGTGTTGTGGCGGGGCCTGGGACGAGGTGGCAAAGAAGGCCTTGAGTTGCTGCAAGGCGTGCCCTGTGCCGCGCTGTTCGGCCTGGAGGACGAAGTGAACACCGGTGCCCGCGACCGCGGAACGGACGCGCTCCGCTTCGTGTCCGATGATGCAGAAGATCTGCGGTGGCGACGCGATGGCTTCGGCTGCAGCGATGACGTGGAGCAGAAGGGCGCGGCCGCCAACTTCGTGAAGGACCTTGGGACGCTTCGATTTGAGGCGAGTTCCTTTGCCCGCAGCCATGATTGCGACGCCAAACTGTTCGGTGCTCATCACCGGTATGGTCTCACGGCAGGGCAGCGGATGCGGGGTGCCGCCCTGCCACAAGGGTTGCAGGTGGTCTAGTCGCGGCAGAGTGCGATCAGGGCAGGACCGTAGCGCTGGAGCTTGTCAGGACCGAGGCCGCTGATACCGGACAGGTCGGCTACGAATTTGGGCTGGATGGCGGCCACGTGCCTAAGCGCGGTGTCGCTGAGGACGAAGAAGGACGGCAGGCCGGCGGCACTTGCCTGTTCTGAGCGCCAATCTCGGAGTTTGGATTCCAGCTGTTGCTGAACCGGTGACATGGGAAGCTCAAGGATTTCTGCCGAGCTTGCCTTATGTACAGCACTTAGGGGAGGCGTTCGATCTGGGCGTGAGACCACGGCGCGCTCACGATGCGTCAGGACCACGGCTTTTGCGGCACCTGTCGCTGCATCTCTCGGAATGGGAACTCTTGCAGCGGCAAGCTCCGGCTCCATCCCCTTGCAGATGGCGAGGAGGCCCGCACCATAGCGATTGCTTTTCTCCTGGCCGATGCCTCGGACTTGTTCGAGTTCCCGGACATTGGCTGGTTGAGCTTTTGCCAGTGCCCGAAGGACGGAGTCGTGGAAAACGGTGAATGGCGGGATGCCTTGCGCACGGGCTGTGTTCAGGCGCCACTGCTTCAAGCGAGCTTCTGTCTGCGTTTGCTCGTCGGTGAGTGTCTCGGTGTCGCCGGATGCTTTTGCGGTCCGTTTCGCGCCCGGCGAACGTGAGGGCTTTGAGGATGCAGCGGAGCTCGCATCGGAACGCAGCCAGATCGTATTGAGCGCGGCTTCGTCTGCGTCGTCGCCTTCTGGTGTGAGGGCGAGCTTGCGAAAGGTGATGTCGCGCCCGTCGTCGGAGCGGAACGTGTCGCTGGTAATGGTGAGAAGGCCGGCCTTGCCGATGCCTTCGGTGAGGCTGTCGAAGTAGCGACGATCTTTCCATCCAAGTTCGCTGAAGACCTTGCCTGAGGAGCGCGAGGTTTGACTCAGAGCTTTGAGAATGGATCGGATTTGGGCCCGTTGGACGGCGTCCGGTTGATGCGCGGAGGAGGCGGAGGTGTTTTCGGGACGGCAGATATCGCAGACGCCGCAAGGAGTGCCCACGTCGTTGAGATCCCCGAAGTGGCGGATGAGCGCTGCCATTCGGCAGCTCGCGCCCTCAGCGTACGCGACGATCTTGTCAATCTGAGCCCGGCGATATTGAACCTGCCGTTCATAGTTCGCCTTCCAGCCCGTTCCCTGGCTGGTGCGAACGCTGCCGTCCAGCTGAGCGGTAACAGCGCCCTGCACGAGCAACTTGTCGATGCATTGCTCTACCACTTCGCGATCGAGTTTGAGTTGCTGCTGTAAAGCAGGAAGCGTGGTGACGTCCTCGCCAATGGCCCCGAGAACGCGCTCTACGTCCGTGATGGGAGGGTAGTTTTTCTCGAGGAAGAACTCCTGGGTGCGGCGGTCCGCGAAGTTGTGGAGCAGAACGGCGCGGGAGGGCAGGCCATCGCGGCCGGCGCGGCCGATCTCCTGGTAGTAGCCCTCAACGGAACCAGGCAGGGCAGCGTGAATGACGGTGCGGACGTCGGCTTTGTCCACGCCCATACCGAAGGCGACCGTGGCGACCACCACGCCGAGCTTGCCCGTAAGGAAGGCTCGCTGGACGCGGTCGCGAGTCGCAGGGTCCAGACCGGCGTGGTAGGCGGCCGCGGGAAAACGTTCGTCGAGGCTGCCGGCGAGTTCTTCGGCGGCTTTGCGGGATTGGGCGTAGACGATGGCCGGGCGGGAGGTCTCGGGCGCAAGGAGCTTGCGCATGAGGGAGAGGTTTCAAGGACTTCAATGTGGAGATTGCTGCGCCGGAAGCCTGTGATGAAGATGGCTGCGTCGTTCAGGTTCAGAGCGCGCACGATGTCCTGTTGCACTGCCGGCGTGGCCGTCGCGGTGAGGGCGATGATGGGTGACGGGCGGAGCGCAGGCAGAAATTGGCCCAGAGTCCTGTAGTCGGGTCGGAAATCATGGCCCCACTGTGAGATGCAGTGGGCCTCGTCGATGGCGACGAGCGCGGGTTTGCGCTTGGCGAGCATCTCGGGGAAGCCGGGGACGCGGAGGAGTTCGGGGGCGATGAAGAGGAAGTCGAGGCGGCCTTCGAGGTAGGCGCGGGCGGCTTCGCGGAGGTCTTCACGGGGCAGGCCGGAGTGGATGCGGGCGACGCGGAGGTTGAGGGCAGAGAGTTTGGAGGCCTGGTCGTCCATAAGTGCGATCAGTGGCGAGATGACGAGGGCCGTGCCTCCGCGGGCTAGCGCGGGAAGCTGGTAGCAGAGGCTTTTGCCGGCACCGGTGGGCATGACCAGCAGAACGTCGCGGCCGGAGGCGGCGGCTTCGCAGACGGGTTGCTGATGAGGGCGGAAGTCGCGGTGGCCGAAGGTTTGGTGGAGGAGGCTGCGGAGGTCGGGTGGAGGGTTCTCCGGCGAGAAGTTGAGTTGGGGGACGGCGGCCATGAGACTGGCTTATGTTCGCATAATCTTCGCGTGGGCTGGTGGGAATTGAGGTGGGGTGGCGAACTTTGGAGAGATTTTGTTCCCGTTTCGGGGCGGTGTTTGCAGCGCCTGACTGGGTTTCCTGAACCCCGACCGATGATTACTGCCGAGAAAGCGAAAAATCAGGAGTGAGCCAAGAGATGCACGCCTAAGCCGCCACCTGTGCATAGGTGAGGACCGGTCTGGCTTGCGTAGCACGAGCCGCTGCTTGCGCGCGTCATGCACCTGCAGCTTTCGTGCGACGACATGTGCACGCCCCTCTTCCGCTAGGGCCTTGTTGCGCCTCCTCGGGTGTCTTCAGCAAGGGGTATGCCAACGCTCGCCGAGCTCTCGGTAAGCGAGCCGAGGCGCCGCAGACGGGTCTTACACCTTCGCCGTAGTCCTTTTCCTGGAGTAAACGCCCGAAAGTGCCTGGTCTATGAGTTGGTTGCCATATGCCTCCGTCAGCGGGGCAAAGCGCAAGAGGAGCCTGTAATAGATCGGCGCAAAGATCGCATCCACCAGGAGTTCTGGATCGGTCTCTTGGCCAAATTCGCCAGAGGCGATGCCATGCTCGATGTCGGCCACAACGGATGCCCGTCGCTGGCGAATATGGTTTTCATAGAGCGCTTTCAAAATCGACGTATCTGCCTGACCTTCCGCGATGAGGTCCGCGACCACTTTGCCGAAGAGTCCATTACATTCGGTGAGGAGGCGCTTCATCTTTGCGCGAAGCGCTCCTTCGGCTGTCGCTGTTGCCGGCGCGTCTAGTTGCCCTGCAATCTTTTCATGAAACATGGCCGCAATCAGTGCCGCCTTGGATGGCCACCACTTATATAAAGTCGGCTTCCCGACCTTTGCCCTTTTCGCTACCGCATCCATGGTCAGGTCGCGAGCGGGTTTCTCCTTCAGCAGCTCGTACACAGCATCCATGATTGCGGAGTGCGATACCGCGGTTTCACTGCGGGGCCTCCCCCGGCGGAGTTCTGAATGCGTCATCGGTTCGAATCTCGCTCCTGGCACATTCCAAACTTACCTGAACGGAGTGTCAAAATAATTGCATCCCCTTACTTTCCTTTACGTCTAGTTACGTAAATACGCCCGTCGAGCGAGGCACAGAGGGAAAAGATGACAAACTTTCACGACGATCACGAGGCGGCCACCTGGGCCGTGCTCCATCCAATGAGTGAAGAAGATTACGCACCGATGGCCGCTATGCGAGCGATGGTCGAACCCAACAAGGGCAAGCTTCGTGGAGCGGCAGCCCGACCTTCGTACGACGCCATCATGGAACGCGTCACAGCACCTGCCAGCGTTGTTTATGAGGCCGATCGCGTTGGCGGCGTTTCGGGATGGTGGTGCCGACCGGAAGGCGCGCGGCCAAACCAGGTCGTGATGCATCTTCACGGCGGCTGGTTCCACTTCGGCTCGGCGCAGGCCTTTCGCCACTTGGCAGGCCACATTGCAGCGAGTGCAGGAGTGGCGGTGTTCGTGCCAGACTACCGGCTCGCGCCGGAAAATCAGTTTCCGGCAGCCGTGGAAGACGTCCGGGCCTGCTACATGGGGTTGGTCGAGCGAGGCTTCTCAAAGGTCGCCATCACTGGTGACTCCGCTGGCGGTAACCTGGCGCTTGAGCTGCTGCTGCGACTCGCAGCAAACGGCCAAGCCGCAGGGAAAGCTCTCGTGGGTGGGGTGGCGCTCTCACCCGCGACAGATCTCACCCTTTCAGGAGACAGTTGGTCGACGCGTGCGGACGCTGATCCCCTATTTGTGCGGCCGCAAGCGATTGCGATGGCTGAATCCTATCTGTCTGGACACGATCCCCGGGATCCTATCGCCTCCCCACTCTACGCGGATGTGAAGGGGCTGGCTCCCATTCGCGTACACGTCGGCAATGACGAGGTACTCCTAGATGACTCCGTCCGCTTTGTTGAGCGCGCGGTCGCAGCAGGAGTGAATGCTCGCCTCGACGTATGGGAAGGCATGATCCATGGTTTTGTTGGAAGCGTGGGACGCCTCGCAGCTTCCAAGGAGGCCCTCCAACTCATCGGTGGATTTCTGAACGAACAATTTTCCGAGTAGGCGATGCTGCGTGAGCCGAGGTGTCCCTTGCTGAAGCAAACGCTCCGGTGCGAGACGAATCGCCATTCAAGTCGCCGAACAGCAAATGAGGTTGCGACACCGTTGTGGACGACAGAGTTTCGTTCTAAGCGGCCAGGGTAGGCTATGCGAATCGCACAGACCTACTCTTGGAGTTGGCCAAACGCGTTTGTGGTCACCTATGTAACCGCAAGGCGAACGCAACGGGCGTCAGGGTGGGCAAAGGCTTCGCAAAGCGCAAACAGCAGGGCCTCTTCGGGCATGACGGAAAGAAAAGGCAAAAGGAGGTTCCCCGTTGGACGAATGACAATGAAGGAACCAACGGCAACAGCAAACGCAGATTCCCTCCGGGACTGACAACCAAAGATGAAGGGCTCGCTACTGGTAGCGAGCCCTTGTTGTGTGCGGGGGCGCTGGTTAGGCCGAGAGGAGTTTGTCGGGGGTGATGGGGTAGTGACGGATGCGTTTTCCGGTGGCGTTATAGGTGGCGTTGGCGATGGCGGCCATGGCGCCGGTGATGCCGATTTCGCCTACGCCGCGGGCGCCCTGGGGGTTGAATTTGGCGTCGGGGATATCCAGGACGGTGACGTCGAGGGTAGGGATATCGCGGTTGACGGGAACGTGGTACTCGGCGAGGGACTCGTTGACGGTGCGGCCGTTATTAGGGTCGAAGTGGGTTTCTTCTTCGAGGGCGAAGCCGACACCCCAGACGATGCCGCCCATGAGCTGATTGAGGCCGGTCTTTTTATTGAGGAGCGAGCCGATGTCGTAGGTGGCGACGACGCGGCGGACGCGGGTCATGCCGGTGGTCTTATCGACCGCGACTTCAGCGAAGACGGCGCCCCAGGAGTAAGTGGTCATCGCGGTATGGTCTTCGCCGGGTTCGGCGGAGCCGGTGGTTTCTACGGGCTTGTTGCCGTTGCGGGCGAGCAGGGCGGTGAGGTCTTCTCCCTTGCTGGGGCTCTTCTTGAGGAAGACCCGGCCTTTGTCAACATCAACGTCTTCTGGGAGGGCACCGTGAACGGGGGATTGGGCATCCCCGATAGCGAGGTCGCCGACTTTGAGCTTGAGTTGCTTGCAGGCGGCGTCTACGGCGGGACCGACGGACGCGGTGGATTGGGAGC
>CAXTGN010000236.1:1676-7599 GCA_964243455.1 uncultured Acidobacteriaceae bacterium | reverse complement strand
AGGTGCGTGAGTGCGTTGGCAGAAGCGGCCACAACATCAAAAGTGGCATGAGAAAGCTCCGCTGGCGAGGTCATGTCCGCAACGAAGAAGTCGAGGTGAAGACCTCGGATTGCGGCTTCTCGCCGGGCTCGAGCGATAGCCGCCGGGCTCAGGTCGGACCCGGTAACCTCGTGGCCGCGCATAGCAAAGCCAAGTGCCTGGGTGCCAATGCCGCAGGCACAATCCAGAATTCGCAGAGGGCGATGCGGGAAGTGTGCCGTCACAAGCGGCTCAAGGACTCTGGCCTGCCGATCGATGGCTGCATCCCAATCGTCGAAGATTAGGTGATAAAGCTCGGCAAGGCTGTCGTAGAAGGTAGATGTGCTCGTGGACATGGCTCCGCCGTGGTCAGCATTCGATGATGTTCAGCGCAAGGCCGGCGAGGGATGTTTCCTTATAGCGCGACTGCATATCGAGGCCGGTACGGTACATGGTCTCGATTACCTGATCCAGGGAGATCTTGTGCGTCCCCGTATCGTTCATCGCAAGGCGGGCAGCGTTGACGGCCTTCACGGCGCCCATACCGTTGCGCTCGATGCAGGGGATCTGCACGAGACCGCCAATCGGGTCGCAGGTCATGCCGAGATTGTGCTCCATGGCGATCTCGGCGGCGTGCTCGATCTGGGCGTTCACCGCGATCACCGCGGCGCGGCGCTCCCCTGCATGCAGAGCCGGGTCGAGGGGCGGGGTTAACGCGGCCACAAGGCCGCCGGCAGCCATGGAACAAGCCACGCCGACCTCGCCCTGGCAGCCGACCTCGGCCCCGGAGATGGAGGCATTTTCCTTGTAAAGGATGCCGATCGCCGCGGCGGTGAGGAAGTAACGGAGAAGACCCTCAGTGCGTTCCTCTGCCGACAATCCCGGACTGGCATGGTGCAGGTAATAGGAGGCGATGGCCGGCACAACGCCGGCCGCGCCGTTTGTCGGTGCGGTGACAACGCGTCCACCCGCGGCATTCTCTTCGTTGACGGCCATTGCGGTGAGCGTCACGGCATCCAGAGGCGCCAGCGGGTCTCGAGCTTTGCCCGCCGCGTCCGTCGCCGCAAGACGACGAGCAAGCCCTGGCGCACGACGGCGGACGTTCAGGCCCCCGGGCAAAGTGCCTTCCGTGGCTATGCCGCGATCGATGGAGTCCGCCATAACGCCCCAGAGGACGAGGATGGCGGCCCGGATGGCTGGTTCTGGCGCCAGGTCTCCTTCAGGAACATGGGCCGATCTCTTGGGCCGGGTCGACGCAGTGGTCTGCCCAAGCTGGAGGATGCGATCCAGGCGGTAGCGGATCGTTGGATCGTGAAAAAGTGCGAGTTCGTTTGCCAGGACGACCTCGGCGATCGAAAGCCCGCCCTCGCCGGCCATGCGCAGGAGCTCCGCCGCGTTGACGAACGCGTATGGGACATCGCGTGTCTTCGCGCCCGAGGCCGTCGCGAACTCCTCGGCCGTAAGAATGAAACCGCCGCCGATGGAGTAGAAAACGCTGCTCAGCAGGACGTCGCTCGAAGCATTGTAGGCAGTAAGGCGAAGCCCGTTGGGATGGGTGGGCTTGTCGGCGTCAGGATACATCTGGTCGCGGTGAAAGCGAAGGTCCGCCGCCTCCCGGAAGGGCAATACATGAACGCCGAAGCTCCTGATTTCTCCCGTGTGTCGCGTCTCCTCGATCATGGACTCCATTCGATAGGGGTCAACCGTGTCCGGAGCTTCCCCCATTAGTCCGAAGAGGATGGCGCGATCCGTTCCATGCCCGATCCCGGTGAGTGCGAGGGAACCATACAGATCGACAACCAGACGGCTAACGGACGATGCGGGTGTTTCAGCAAGCAGCTCAGCGATAAAGTGATTGGCGGCGCGCATGGGGCCGACTGTGTGTGAGCTGGACGGCCCGATCCCGATCTTGAAGAGTTCAAAAAGGCTGGTATTCATTGTTGCGCGCCTGCGCCTTCGTCATTGTAGGGGCGAAAGTGGTATGGGGGCTCTGCCACCGCGGTGCTAGGCTGTGGGCACTCGAGCCTCGCAGGCAGGATCAGGCGGTTTCACCAGGACATGCTTTTCAAGACACGCTCGGCAGCGGTGTACGGGATTGACGCGCACCTCATCGATGTCGAAGTGGACTTTTCCGGCGTAAAGACAACGGAAGAGCAGTTCTCGACAGTTGGTCTGCCCGATGCAGCCGTACGCGAAAGTCGCGACCGCGTGCGGTCCGCGATCAAGAACTCCGGCTTTGAGCTGCCTCCGACACGCATCACGATCAATCTTGCTCCCGCAGACCTGAAGAAAGAGGGTTCGGGCTTCGATCTCCCGATTGCCGTCGGCATACTGGGCGCCTATGGCGGTCTGGCTAACAAGGATGTCGGCGATTTTTTGCTGGTAGGCGAATTGGGTTTGGATGGCGGCCTGCGCGCCGTCCAGGGCATGCTGCCGATCGCCATTGCGGCGCGGGCTTCCGGCATCAAGAACCTTCTTATACCGGCGGCGAATGCTCGGGAGGCGGCGGTCGTGGAAGGCGTTAATGTCTTTCCCGTGCGCAGCCTTCTGGAGGTTCGCGAACTGCTGAATGGGGCGGCGCTGGGGACGATCGGGGCCGAACCGCTCAGGGTGGCCTCACAGCAACTGCTCGCCGAGGCTCAGGAAGGCCTTCCGGATTTTGCTGATGTTCGTGGACAGCACGTTGCCAAGCGGGCGCTGGAGGTTTCAGCCGCGGGCGGCCACAACATTTTGATGATCGGGCCGCCGGGCTCCGGAAAGACCATGCTGGCCAAGCGCCTGCCGTCCATACTCGCACCGCTGCGCTTTGAGGAGGCTCTCGAGACCACCAAGATTCATTCTGTAGCTGGGGTACTGAACAAGGATGAGGGCCTGGTCACGCATCGGCCGTTCCGTTCGCCACATCACACGATCTCGGACGCGGGGTTGATTGGCGGTGGGATGATCCCTCGGCCCGGGGAAGTCTCCCTGGCTCACAATGGCGTGCTGTTTCTGGATGAGCTGCCGGAGTTCCCGCGCAACGTCCTGGAGGTGCTACGACAGCCGCTGGAGGACGGGAACGTGACGATCTCGCGGGCGGCCATGAGCCTCAGCTTTCCCGCCCGCTTCATGCTCGCGGCCGCGATGAACCCGTGTCCGTGCGGGTACTTCAACGACAAGAGCCGGGAATGTTTGTGCACCCCGCCGATGATTCAGCGGTATGTCAGCAAGGTTTCGGGTCCGTTGCTCGACCGTATCGATATACATATCGAGGTACCGGCGGTGCAATACAAGGAGCTGCGCGGAGGTGCGGCAACCGAGAGCTCTGCCGTCATTCGTGAGCGTGTTGTGCTGGCGCGCGAACGGCAATATACGCGGTTTCTGGAAGACAACGCCAGAACGGGAGGCACGCGCCGGGCAGTGAGCCGGGCAGTGTTCGCCAACGCACAGATGACCAGCCGACAAATTCGGCAGTATTGCGAACTCTCCAGCGACGCCGAAAGGCTTCTGGAGCGTGCGATGGTACAACAAGGTTTGAGCGCACGGGCGCATGACCGAATCCTCAAGGTGGCGCGCACCGTGGCCGACCTAGAGGGTGCACAAGCGCTCGCAGTGAAGCATGTCGCGGAAGCGATCCAATACAGGACTCTGGACCGGAGTTACTGGGCCTGATGAGAGTACCTTGTGTGATGACCATCTTCCATTTCCTGTATGCCAGTCGGTTTAGATACCGAAAAAAGGATTGACCCGAGAGCTTGTGCCTTGTAACGTGCGAAGAGCTGAGGCGACGCAACATACATTTTGGTCGTTCCAGCGCTGGGGCACTGTCTTTGCAGCAGGGGCTCAAGTGCCTACGTGGATTGTTCCTAGGGGTGTAAAGGACGGTTTCCGCGCGGTGAAGGTGCTTTAGCAAAAAACAATATAAAAACCGGACGCATCTTGGGACAACGCTCCCGCGTCTAAAACTTAAACCGGGATCAATCGTTTACTCGTCCGCCGATCCCGAGAGGCAAAGCCTGCAGAGGCAACGGAAATGAAAGAGATCCGGCCTCCCCAAACCTTGAGGAGACACTAAACTATGCGCTCAGATTTAATTTTTGGAGCCCTCACACACGTAAATAACCGGTATCAGCTTTGCCAATTGGCATCCAAAGCGACCCGGAAGTTGCACAAACCCAATACGCGCCTTCAAGATACGACCAACGACGTGCTAGAGCGCTTCAAAGATACGGTACCCATGAGCGACAGTTTTGACGAACCGGAGCAGGTCGAAGTTTTGGCGACTGAGCGTCGCGCAGCGTAAGCTGCGCGGCCCCGCCGCATTTGGTGCTTGCGTTTTTCAGCAATTCTGATACGCTAAGCCCAATTTAGATCAACAACTTCTGCAACACCCCCCATCCGCAGCTCCCTCCGCTCTTCTCCTTCCTTGCTCTTGCAGCATTCGCTGCCATTCTCTTGTTGCGCCCTTCTTCCCTCCTGCATCACCCCACCCACATCTGAAAGAAGTTCTTCGAAACAACATGACTATCTCTGAACTAAAAGAAAAGAGCATTGCCGAACTCGGCAAGCTAGCCCGTGGTCTAGAGATTGCCGGGACCAGCGCCTTGCGCAAACAGGATCTTATTTTCAAGATTCTCCAGGCCCAGAGTGAAAAGGAGGGCCACATCTTCGCCGAGGGCGTTCTTGAGATCCTGCCCGATGGCTACGGCTTCCTCCGCTCGCCGGATTACAACTATCTTCCCGGCCCCGATGACATCTACGTTTCGCCCAGCCAGATCCGCAAGTTTGATCTAAAGACCGGCGATACCATCAGCGGCAACGTCCGCAGCCCCCATGAGGGAGAGAAGTACTTCGCCTTGGTCAAAATCGAGGCGATCAATTTCGAGTCGCCTGAAGAGACCCGCAACAAGATCCTTTTCGACAACCTCACGCCGCTGTATCCGCAGGAGCGGATCAAGATGGAGACCGTGCGCGAAGGCATCTCGGGCCGCGTGCTCGACCTGCTGACACCCATCGGCAAGGGTCAGCGCGGCTTGATCGTCGCGCCACCCCGGACCGGTAAGACGGTGCTGATGCAAGCCATTGCGAACTCCATCACGGCCAACCACCCCGAGGTCGTCCTGATTGTCCTGCTGATTGACGAACGGCCGGAAGAGGTGACTGACATGCAGCGCTCGGTTAAGGGCGAGGTCATCAGTTCGACCTTCGACGAACCCGCGGCCCGTCACGTTCAGGTAGCGGAGATGGTGATCGAGAAGGCCAAGCGTCTGGTGGAGCACAAGCGTGACGTGGTCATCCTGCTCGACTCGATCACGCGTCTGGCTCGCGCCTACAACACCATCGTCCCCCCGAGCGGCAAGGTGCTCTCGGGCGGTGTCGACTCCAACGCACTGCAACGCCCAAAGCGCTTCTTCGGCGCGGCGCGCAATATCGAGGAAGGCGGATCCCTGACGATCATCGCCTCTGCGCTGGTAGAGACAGGCTCCCGCATGGACGAAGTCATCTTCGAAGAGTTCAAGGGCACTGGCAACATGGAAGTCATTCTGGAACGAAAGCTGGTGGACAAACGCGTGTTCCCGGCGATTGACATCCAGCGTTCCGGCACCCGGAAAGAAGAGCTCTTAATTCCCAAGGACGAACTGCAGCGTACCTGGATCTTGCGCAAGGTGCTGAACCCGCTTTCGCCTGTGGAAGCCATGGAGCTACTCTCGGACAAGCTCGGCAAGACGCGTAATAACTCTGAGTTCCTGCACAACATGAACTCGCTTTAGATTCAGTCCTAAGCAAAGCAGAGGGCGCAGCTGTTGCTGCGCCCTCGCTTTTTGTACGAGGTTAGCCATCGAGCTTGACGGGGCAAAGACGGCATCTCAGGGGCATGAAGGAGCCGGACATGAGTGGAAGTGAACAGGATCAGACAGCGGCAGCG
>CAXTGN010000236.1:0-1666 GCA_964243455.1 uncultured Acidobacteriaceae bacterium | reverse complement strand
GCAGGTGTGGACGGGCGAGGGGTTCCCTGCGCTGCTGAGGGGTAAAGTGGCTGTCGTTACAGGGGCGGCGCGTGGCATTGGCCGTGCGATTGCCGTAGATCTGGCAAGGAACGGCGCGAAGGTTGTTGCCGTCGACATTGCAGGTGCCGTCTCGCCGACGACGCAGTATGCGTCCTCTACCCAGGACGACCTGGACGAAACAGGCAAGCTGCTGAGCAGCATTGGGCCGAAATCGACTACGATGATCGCCGACATTCGACAGATCAATGACCTTCGCGCGGTTGCTGACAAGATTGAGCGGGAGTTCGGCGGGATCGACATCGTCGTAGCCAACGCAGCAATTCAGACATTCAAGCCCTTGCTGGAGATGGAAGACGCTGACTGGCATGACACGGTGAACAACAACCTGAACGGCACGGCAAACACCGTGCGCGCCTTCGCGCCGCACCTCGTGAAGCGCGGCGGCGGCCGGCTGATCCTTATTTCGTCGATGCAGGGCCGTTATGGCATGAAGAACGGCGCGGCCTACTCCGCGTCCAAGTGGGGCATCATCGGCCTGATGAAGTCCGCAGCGCTGGAATTGGGCAAGCACAGGATCACGGTGAACACGATCGAGCCTGGGCTCATCGACACGCCACTGACACGCAATGACAAGCGCTGGAGCATGGCTGTCGGCGAGACGATGACGACCCCTCCACCGGAGCACCCGACCGAGGAGGAAACGATCAAGGCACGTCTGCCCAAGGTACCGTTGGGCGTTCCCTGGCTGACGCCTGAGCAGGTTGCTCCCGTGGCTGTCTTTCTGGCCAGCGATGCGGCTGCGATGGTGACCGGCGCTACGTACGACGTCAATGGCGGGGATTCCGCGCATGTCTCGGCATAAGGTTCAGGGGTACGTCAGAGCCGGAACCGGCTTCAGTAACCATTCGCGAGGAGGTACTCGGCTGTGAGCCACTCGCCAACAAACGGCGAAGTGGCTTGCCGCTGGGCGTATTTGGCCAGAACATCGGTTTCGATGTTGACGGATGCACCTGCCGAAAGAGTTCGCAGATGCGTGCTGCGGTAGGTGTGCGGGATTACAGCGATCTCAAGGCGGATACTGCCGTCGGCCTGGGTAGGATGAAGCTTTGCGATCGTCAGGCTGATGCCGTCCACCGTGATCGACCCCTGTTGAATGACGTGCATGGCGAGTTGTGCAGGCACTTCGAGCGTCAAACGCCAATCCGCGGTCTCGATGTCCGGGCTGAGTGGGACAAGGGAGATCAGGGTTCCGACCGCATCGACGTGCCCCTGAACAACATGACCGCCGAGAGGCGCGCCCGCAGGTGTAGGGAGCTCCAGATTGACGGCAGCTCCAGCTTGAAAGCTCGCCAAGGTGGTACGGCGAAGGGTTTCTTCCGCGAGATCGGCAGCGAACTGCGCGGAGTCCGCGAGGGGGATAGCCGTCAGGCAGACACCGTTAACGGCGATGCTGTCCCCCTGATGCCATCGCCCGGTGAGCGTGGGGGCGGCCACAACCAGGCGGGTGGCACCGGCGGTGGGCTGGAGCGAAACAACGGTGCCAGTGGTTTCGACAAGGCCAGTAAACATAAGGACAGGGTACAGGCAGGCGGTGTCTTCAGTGTGGGCCATACATAGATGGAAGACCAGGGATCATGCTGATAGC
>CAXTGN010000235.1:0-7636 GCA_964243455.1 uncultured Acidobacteriaceae bacterium | reverse complement strand
GCCCGCCGCGACCATCATCTGCCAGTCATGCAGATAGGGATAGAAGGTCTGCTTCTTGCCAAGGAATCTGACCCAGCGAGAGAGGACCTCGGGGTCGAGCTTGTTTGCATCGGCGGCCTGATCTTCCTGCATCTTTGGCTTGCCGGTGATCTGCCAGGCAGCGACCATGTAGGGAACGACCTGCGAGGCATAGGCGTAGGCGACCTGTTCCGTCTCTGTCTTGTGGACGTCGTTGGCCATGGTCTCGAAGTCGTTCAGGGCTTTGTATTTTTCTTTCCAGAACGATACTTCTTCCTTCGGAACGAAGGCATATTCCTTGTACTCGGCATTGGCGAAGACGCCGCCCAGCGCATAGTAGTCGCGCTGCATCACGGGGTCGTACTTGTGGTCGTGGCAGCGGGCGCAGGCCACAGTAAGACCGAGCATGCCGCGGCTGACGGCGTCTATGCGTTCGTTGCGCTCGTCGGCACGTCCCTGTACCGGTTCGGCCTGATCCCAGATCCAGGGCGCTCCGCCGAGAAAGCCTGTGGCCTGCAGCTGTTCTTTGGAGGGCGTCTTGCTCATCTGATCGCCGGCCAGCTGCATTTTGACGAACTGGTCGTAGGGCAGGTCCTTGTTGAAGGCCTGGATGACCCAGTCACGGTAGGTCCACGCGCCGTCCAGCGGCATGTAGCCGCGTCCACGTGGGTCAAGGCCGCGAATGTCGTCGTCTCCATAGCGGGCGACGTCGAGCCAGTGACGTCCCCAGCGCTCGCCGTAGCGCGGCGAGGCCAGAAGGCGGTCGACGACCTTTTCCCAGGCATTGGGCGATTTGTCCTCGACGAAAGCTTTGACTTCTTCCGGCGTGGGCGGAAGGCCGGTGAGGTCGAGCGTAGCGCGCCGAAGCAGCGTTACGCGGTCCGCAGACTTGGCCGGCGGAATGCCTTTGGCCTCGAGCTTGGCCAGAACGAAGCGATCCACGTCGTTGTGGGCCCAGGCAGCCGCTTTGACCTGCGGTACCGGTTCGTTGTGGAGGGCGACGAAGCTCCACCAGGTACGCATCTCCGGCGTAACCTGCTTGCCGGTGTTGCGAGCGGTTTCCGTGTTGACCTTGGGCCAGGGCGCGCCAATTTGAACCCACTGCGTGAGATCCGCGACCTGGGCGTCGCTGAGCCGGCCGTTCTTGGGCATGCGGAGCTCGGTTGTCTGGTGCACGGCGGTCAGCAGAAGGCTTTTCGTCGGATCGCCCGGAACGATCGCAGCGCCGGAGTCGCCGCCCTTCAGCATGGCCTCCCGGGAGTTCATGCTGAGTCCGCCACCGGCGGCGGCCATGTGGCAGCTTCCGCATTCGGTTGAGAGGATCGGGCGAATCTTGTTTTCGAAGAACTCATCGGTAGCGCCGCCCTGTAGGGCCACGGGAACGGGTTGTGCGCTCTCGTTGGGGCCGGTGGCGGCGCCGCTCTTCACCCAGGTAATGAGGTCCGCGATCTGCTCATCGGACAGCTTGGGGCCCTTGGGCGGCATCTTGATGTCGCCGGTCTGCTTCACGGCTTCAATCAGCATGCTTTTGTCAGGATCGTGCGGGACGACAGCGGGACCGGAGTCCCCACCCTTCAGCATGCCGGGGCGGGTATCGAGTCGAAGGCCGCCCATGGCCTCCGCGGTGTGGCACTTGTAGCAGTTCTGCGCGAGCACAGGCCGTACGTGATCGGTGAAGAACTGTGCATCTTTGGATACGGTCGCGCCGGCTACAGGTGGACCTTCCGCTTGGGGCGGGGCCTGGCTAAGGAGCGGTGTGGCCGAAAAAAGGCTTAAAGCTGCTACCGACAAAGCGCGGAGGCCCTGTTGCGCTGCTTCCCTGGAACGTATCATTTCCTACTCCGCCCCACTATTCGCTTTGCCTTGCGAGCAGCGTTCGACATGCTCGGCAAGGTCAAGGAAGTCTTTGCCGTTGCGAGCCAATGTGAGCCCGCCTTGCGGCAGCTGTATATCCAGAGCAACCTGTGCGCCCCGTGCATCGCCGGCGCCTTCGGGCCGTGCGAGCACGATGAGGCGGGACCCCAGAAAGAGTGCTTCGGCCGTGTTGTGGGTGACAAAGACCACCGTCGGACGGGACTCCTCCCAAAGAGATCGCAAAAGCTTCTGCAGGCTGCCGCGAGTACCTGGGTCCAACGCGCTGAAGGCCTCGTCCATGAGCAGAATGCGAGGCTTCATCATGAGCGCCTGAGCGATGGCTACCCGCTGCTGCATGCCGCCGGAGAGCTGGTGAGGGTACTTCGCAGCATCACTCTCGTGCAGTCCGAGGCGTTGAAGCTGGTCTAATGCCTCAATCCTGAGCTGCTTCCTGAAGGTACGGAACCCCGGCAAGAGACGTCCCAGAAGGTGAAAACGGGACATCTCAGGGCCAATCATAAGATTGCCGAGTACGGTGTGGTTGGGGAATAGGGAGTACCTTTGCGGCACATAGGCAGATCGTGAATCGACCTGCGTGACGGGCCGCCCCGCAACGGAGACGGATCCCGCTTCGGGCTGCTCCTGCCCGAGCAGCAGACGGAGCAGGGTGCTCTTGCCGCAGCCGGTCTGGCCAAGAAGAACGACGAACTCACCGTCCGCGATGTCCAGCGAGAGGCGGTCGAGGATCGTCTTGTACTGATTGTGTCCCAGCTTGTAGCGGACCCGGAGGTCGCGGAGCTGAACGGCTGGGCTTACCTCGGCGGGCTGTGGCACGGTTTCAGGCAGGCGCGCCTCGGGCATGGGACTTGGAGGGATGAACTCGCTTAGGCCTGATGCCATGGGTGCAGCCTCCTGTTCACGGTGCGCAACGCCAGGTCGATCAGGTACAGCAGCAGGGCGACCCAGAGAACATAGGGCAGGATGATGTCCATACCCATGTGGCGGCGCATGATGGCGATGCGATACGCCAGACCATCCGAGGCGGCGATCATCTCTCCCGCGAACAGAAACAGCATGATGGGCTTCAGGTTAAGTCGCAGGCTGTTGATGATGTCGGGGAGGAGCCTGGGGAGGATGATGCGGTAAGCGACATCGAAGTTGTTGGCGTCCAGCGTGAATGCCTTGACGATCTGCTCCTGGGGGACGCCGCGGACCATATTGATGACGTCGAGGACCATGGTGGGCGCGACGCCGATGACGATCAGCGCGATCTTGGAGGCCTCGTCGATGCCAAAGACGATGAACAGGATGGGCAGCAGGGACAGCGCGACGATCTTATCGAAGAAAAGGACAAAGCGAAGGAATCCTGCCCCGATGTAAGGGAACAGACCGATGTGCAATGCGAGCAGAACGCAGGGAATCAGCAGGGCGATCGAGATCCCGAAACGCTTTCCGCTGGCGAGCGTGTCTTTGACAATCATCGAGTGCCGGAACAGCTCCCAGGTGGAGGCGTTTTCGGCCGGCAGGTAGTCATCCTCTTCTGCGGGCGTCAGCAGGGCCGTGTGAAGGCCGTGGGATAACTGGCTCACAGTGGGAACGACGCGGTCTTCGGGATTGGCACGGTGCCGGACTACGGCCGTATGGAGATAGAGAAAGATACACACCAGAAAAAGCATGACCGAGAGCGACTCGGTCACCGCGCGATGCGGTCGCGCCTGAATGTGAAACAGGGACATCTGCGCCATGCGTCAGAGCTTTCCTTCGGCGGCGGCCTTCATATAAAAGGGGCTAAATCGCAGTCGTACATGATCCGGCTGACCCTGCACTGAGAAGTCGGGGTACATGATGCCGATGGAATTCACGTTGGCGACACCCTGCCCAAGAAGGCCGTGTTCGAAGCAGAACCGGCGCACCAGGTCCATCTTGCCTTTGAGATCGGTTCCGGTGACAAAGCCGTAGGCAGCCTGCGGACTTGTGAAGAGAGCCGTGGTTTTGAGCTGGCCCTTGTAGCTGTCCAGCGAATCCCCTGAAGCGTCCGCGCTGACTTTAAGCGCCTGCTCATGCATGGCACCGGAGGCGGCGAAGCGACTCATGGCCTCATACCAGGCCCCCGTAATGGCGCGAGCGAAACGCACTCCGGAACCGTCCTTGCGGTCCAGCAGTTCTGTGCGGATGACGAGGAGGTCGAGAATCTCGCCCGGAATCTTCGAAGAGTCAAAGATGGCATGCACGCCGTGGTCGCCGTCGAGGATCTGGGTTACGAGCGGTTTCCAGGTGACGACGGCCTGGTTGGATTTGTTGTTCAAGAAGGCCTGGGCAATGTCGGAGTCGGAGGTGTTGACGAGCTGCAGGCTCTTGAGGCGGGATGCCTGACCATTCATGGTCATGGCGCGCTCCAGCAGGTACTCGGAGACCGTCTTCTGGACCAGCATGGTGCGCGTGCTGGGCAGGGAGGCGAAGTCTAGATTTCCGCGAACCAGGACCTGATCGTTCCCGTTGGAATAGTCGCCCACGACCAGGACCGTCGTATCGATGCCGGAAGCGGCAGGCATATCCAGCGCCTCCATGTTGGTCATGGTGCAGGCGTCTATGTTCTTTGCGACGAAGCTGTCGAGGGAAGCTGCGTAGTCAAACCGCTGCAGCTTGATATTGACGCCGTACTTGTCGCCCCACTTTTTGAGCAGGCCCGACTTCATCATGTAGAAGTATGGATTCCAACCGGCGTACACCGACCAACCAACCGTAAAGGTGGGAACCTCCGCTCTGGCTTGCGGAGATGCCAGGAGCAATCCCGTGAATGCGACAAAACAGCAGAGAGCGGAGACAGCTTTTTTCACGGTCGGTGGATTCCTGGTTTCGGAGTTGGACGCCCTAGTTGTATCCAGGTACGCCCCCTCTATCTAAGAGGAGGGACCAGATCAATCGGCATGATATATAGATTTCGAATGGCTGCCATATGTATTTCAAATATGGAAAGCCTTATGGAGTGCATAGAATTCGCTTATTCCTGCTCTTGGATCTGCATGTATTTGGTGTAGTGATGTTGAAACCATACAAATTGGGGCGGGGGGTGCCGGGGCGGAGCGAGTTGCCGACCGTAGAGGCGTCGCGCCCGGAGGCATGTGGAAGCAATGGATTTCTGGGCGGATCTGCGGCTGTGCTGTGACCGGGCGCTCAACCGGCTGACTCTGGGGATGGTTGCGGTGGGCGTGTGTACCTGCCTTACAGGCGAGGCGCAGGTCCCAGCTGCCGCACAGGCTGGGAGTGCGCCGTCGCAAGCGGCCGCTCCTCGGGCACCGAAGGTCGCGAAGCCAGGCGTTCCCGGCATTCGACGGGACATCGCCGAGTTGCAGAGCCAGTCGACGGTCTATCCGGTCGAGGGATCCCCTGACTGGTCCGTGATTACGCCGGATGCTACGTGGGTGGCCAGTGCGCGTGCGAACCATGTGGTGCAACTGCTGCCAGAGGGCAAGACCGGAATGGTGGTGGACGTTCATCGCCCCTGCGCCGGGCTGACCGCCGGGTTCGGCTCGATCTGGTCACCGAGCTGTGCGGACAAGAAGCTCATGAGGATCGATCCGGCTACGGGCCGGGTTACCGCGTCCGTCGACGCAGATCCGGAGAACTCCGAGGGTGGAATTACCACTGGCGCAGGGTCGGTCTGGATGGTGATCAAGCCGAGCACACTGATCCGAGTGGATCCCGTAGCAGGCAAGATCATCGCTTCGGTAGTTCTTCCGAGCACGGCGGCTAACCCGACCTTCGGTGGGGGTTATGTCTGGGTAAGCACGTTCGAGGGCAATTCGGTGGTGAAGGTGGATCCGGCGAACAATGCGATTTTGGCAACGGTACCTACAGGCCCGAAGCCTCGGTTTCTCACCTTCGGCGAAGGCTCCGTATGGACATTGAATCAGGGGGACGGCACAGTCACGCGGGTCGATGCCGCGACAGCGAAAGTTGTGACCACGATTCCGTGCGGGCTCCCCGGCGAGGGTGGCGATCTCTCCTTTGGGGATGGCTATGTCTGGGCTGCCTTGTTTGAATTCCCCCTCACACAGATCGATCCCAAAACCAACCGGGCTGTTCGGCAATGGGCCGGACCGGGGGGCGATGGCATGCGGGCCGGAGGGGGCTCGGTGTGGTTGTCCAACCTGCGGCAACAGACGGTCTGGCGCATCAAGCTACCCATAACGCGCTAGTCTGCTTCAAGCAGTTGGCTTCGTCGCTGAAGCAGAGGAGAAGCGTTGCCGAGAACACCATTTTGGGAGGAGACGCTGGAGGGGTTTAGCGCTTGGACCCACGTTTTGAAGCGGGGTACCTCGCTGCGCCTCACGGCTCTTGGCGAAGGCGCGAACGTGGCGGCGATCTTCCTGAACGCGGATTTGCCGACAGAACGCTTGAATCTTCCAGACACGCTGAAGGCCCAGCACATTGCACGGCTGACGGCGCCCAACGTGCTTTTTTCCGATATGGGCCGTGTTTTGCTCTCGATTACGGAGGATACGGCGGGCTGGCACGACCCGCTCGGCGGCTGCGACGATGCTTCTGCTGTGGCCCGGAAGTACGGTGCTCTTGCGTACCAGGAGGCACGGAACGGTTGGCACCAGAACCCACTCGACGCGTTCACCAATGAGCTTGCGAAGCAGGGACTCGGGCCACGCGACCTGATGATGAATGTAAATTTCTTCAGCAAGGTCCAGATTGCCGAGGGTGGCGACATGCAGTTTGTGCCGCACAGTGCGGCTGCGGGCAGCCGTGTGGAAGTGCGAGCGGAGATGAATACCCTGGCTGTCCTTGTGAACTGCCAGCACGCGATGGACCCCAACCCGCGCTACGAGCAGGCTCCGTTGAAAGTGGAGATCTTTCGCGTGGATGCGCCCGGTGCGGAGGATGCATGCCGGACCTCCAGTCCCGAGGCGACACGCGGATTTATTCTGACTGAACGCTACTTCCTTTGATCGATTGCAGTGCCTCAACTGCTCTGCCATGTCTCGCTGTTTGCCCCTGGAGCCTTCCATGTCGTCTGGATTCAACCTTGTCCCAAGCCTGCTTCAGCCGGAGCACGCGTCGTTTTCCGCCCGTGTGCCCGCAGGCGAACCCTTCGTTCATGAGGTGCGACGCGGGGAAACTCTCCGCATCGTGGCTCTGGAAGGAAACCAGGCGGTGGATACGCTCTTTTTTAACGCCCAGGACTACGCCGACCGATATAGCGCCCAGGACACCATTCGGTCGCAGGGCAACTTGTACCTGACAGCTGGGACGAAGCTGATGTCCACGGGTCGCAACCACCTGCTGACGATCGTTGCGGATACGTGCGGTCGGCATGACACGCTGGGCGGGGCATGTTCCAAGGAGAGCAATCAGACGCGGTACGCCCTGGAGAAGCGCAGCATGCATGCCTGCCGTGAGGTGTTCCTGAAGGGCGCGCAGCAGTGGACACTGAAGACGGGACGCACGCTGAACAAGCGGGATCTGACCGCCAACATCAACTTCTTCATGAACGTGCCCGTGACCCCGGAAGGCAAACTGACGTTTGAGGATGGCGTGTCCGATGCGGGTAAGTATGTGGAGTTGCGCGCGGAGATGGACGTGCTGCTGGTGATCTCGAATTGCCCGCAGCTCAACAACCCATGCAATGCTTATCACCCCACGCCAGTACAGGTACTGATCTGGGAAGAAGTTCCGGCATAACGGGGTTGATCAGCATGGTGACTCTTGTGGATTTAGGCTGCCATTGAGCATGTTTAAGAAGGTTCTCATTGCC
>CAXTGN010000234.1:7268-7651 GCA_964243455.1 uncultured Acidobacteriaceae bacterium | reverse complement strand
TAAACGCCAACACAGGCGCTTCCGTACTAATGTGGCGAGTGTTCCGCTGGGGCATACCGCAACGTGACACATCATTTTGTTACAGTGCCCGTTTTCCGGTGCCGCGGGAGAAATGGTCAGCCCATTTGGCTGCCGCATTCGATCCCTAACCGAGAACAGAGAAGCCTGTATAGAAGGTTCCCCGCGACGGCTTAGCCATCATCTGGGAGCACAGCCCAGAATAGGTCCACTCCAGCAATACAATCCTGAGTTGCTCGGGGCCTCGGTCCTCCCCTCGGCAGTTATGGCGTTCTCCAGCTTCAGGCCACCGAGGGCCGGGCTCAGTGAGACCTCCCTCCTGACCACCGTCTCCTCTGTGACAACCATTGTGGATCTGAGCAACA
>CAXTGN010000234.1:5570-7258 GCA_964243455.1 uncultured Acidobacteriaceae bacterium | reverse complement strand
TCGACTATCTGTTGAGTGACTTGGCGATTTTGCACTCGCCGGAAGGGTCGCAGGCGTGACTTTCAAATGCCCGACAAATCCGGGCATTACTGACCAGAGGGCGTCTTGGCGTTGGTGCAGGCCAGCTGGCAGAATGGTCCGCCTTGGGAGCTCGCCGAGATGCGGGCTTGCCTACCTACCCGAAAGCCGAAAAAGGTCGGCTAAGAACGCGTACTCACAAGCAGGGCTACTAACCGTACCGCTTGCTCCGAGGTAGAGATGAGCATTTTGGATTGCCGACGCTTGAGTTAGGACCGGTGTGATGGGAGTCTGAGCGAAGTTTACACGGCAACCTGGCGTGTCCGTGTGGCACCGGAAGCTGTCGCGCCGGTCACAATGCTGTTGCTCTCTCTTTATTTTAGTGGCAGGATTGATCACACGCTTCTGCGGTACCCTTTCGTGCTGTGGAACGTCGCTGCGGGAAACCATCGCGATGTTGAGAACCGAACTGGAGCAGTGGCTGTTAGCACTTCTGAATCATGCGGGTGACCTTGCGTGCATTCGAATCGCAAACGTTTATGAAAGCTGGAAGGGAGACCTCGTCACTGAGGACGAACTCGCCGCGTTTTTCGAAGACTGCCTTGAGCAATGGAGGCTTGCGCCGGATGATCCGGTGGAGGTATTCGAAGCGACCTGTCGTGTCCTAAGTGGAAAATCTCGCCAGCATTTCGGCCTGAAGAAGGTAACAATCTCGAGCTCCGAAGCAGCAACAGTCTGTGTCACCAGTATGCGAACATCGACTTTCCACCAATTCCTCTTGAACGATGAGCTGAAGACGTCATTGCCGACGATTCCGAAGACGCGGAAAGATGAAAAGGAATATGTAGCCGCGGTCGCCTCCCTTAACACAGATGGCCTTTGGGCAAACCCCGAAGCGCATCTCGGTAAACCGCCGACTCCGGGAACTAGGGAGCCTCAAATTTCCTGCTGGTTCACAGATAAGAACGAAGCTGAGAGCTATCTTGCGCTCATGAGTACGGCCCGGGCTGAAAGTATCCGCGATGCGCTGGGATTGATAGATTGCAGAGAGCGGGCCTGCTTGTTGCAAATCGAATTCCCGGCCACGGTACTTGTCGAGAAAACGACCCTTGTCGCCCAACCAACTTTTGCAGATGGCGGAAACACCCGGTTTGCCGCGGTACAAAACGGCGATCGCTACGAGAGGAACCGCGCGAGGAGTTGGGGAACCACCGTCGACCTTTCTAAGCTGGCCAATCGCAAAGACGACTGCTGTGGCTTACCGGAACGCGTGGCGGCGCCTTTTCCGATCGACGACACCCGCTTTCGCATCCAGTACGCCGGCTTCGCGGAAACAACAAGGGGTAAGACGAGCGATGATGATGACTTGGCCTTCGCGTCGTGGATGCTGCGGAAGCATCGTGTTGAGGAGATCATCGGCGAACTTCTGGATGGGTTCACGTCATGACAGTTGAGGAACAGGCACTCCGGAAGGAGTTTGAACGCATGGAGGAGACTGGCTTCGTAAAGTGGCTTGAGGACGGTTTCCGCGCTTTCTATGCCCCGCTTGGAGAGCCGGAGCCGGCGAGGGCATTCGGCTTGGCCTATGGGTTCACCCAAGCGAGGCGCACCATCGTCGAGCGTTTAGCTTCTGTGTACGAGGACCTTGTGCCTACAGAGAAGAAGGAAGC
>CAXTGN010000234.1:1553-5545 GCA_964243455.1 uncultured Acidobacteriaceae bacterium | reverse complement strand
GATGGGTGTGACTCTGCATGAATGTGCATCGCGGCCGACATTTCCCGCGGAGGCAATGGTTGATCTGCTCTACCTGATCCCCGAAGTTGATGCCGATGAGGCGCTGTACGCCTTACCTTTGATCGTTGCCGGAAGGGCGTCGAAGGCAGATGATTGGCTCCTGGCCGAGTCGGTGGCCATTTTGAAACAGCTCCTTCCCTCCAAAGAGGCGCAAAAGCACCTATACGCACTCGTCTCGTCTACTAATTTTCGATCTAAATATGCGTACGGTGTACTCAGGCGGCTCTGCCGAGATGTTCCTGATCGTTGGCTCGAACATTGCAAGTTGTTGAGTGGCTATCTCTCACGGTTCAGGGAGGAGACGCTCATCAACGAGGATTCTCGCGACAGGTACGAGAGAGCCACGAGGGCTTTGCTGGCCAGCATCGCCGATGACGTGCCGCTCGAATACATCACCTCACGGCTCACTCCTTCCCACATGGATTCCTTCAGCACGCCAGCCCTACGCGGAGCATGGCGGCTCGTGAATGCGCTTTTCAGCAGTACAGATACCCCGTTTGACCATCGGATAGAGCCTGTCGGTGAAGACGACCAGTACTACTACCGCGTGGTCATATGGCGTAAAGAGCACCCTGAGGTAATTACCTCCACAGATGTCGAAGAAGCGCTTTACTATAGGCTCTTCGAAGAGCTTCCGGACGAACTCGAAGACAAGGCCAGCATACTAAATGGTTTAACGCCCCCAGTGAGGACCCACGTGGCCGGACTTCTAGTCAGCTTCTCAAGCCCTAATTATCAAGAATAGCCTGCTCCTTCCGTCTATCAGCCGAGTGGCTCCAGGTTGAAACAACCGAACAACGCGAATGGGCCTATGAACCCTGTTGCTCCACCAAAGGTCGACGAAGTCCGGGCGTCCCTGGAGAAACTGCAGCAGCGCAACACCTTGTGGCGCAGAGACCAAAGTGCCCTATCCGAGGAGAAGTTCCGCCTTTTTTACGCGGTCGATACCGACGTAATCAGCATGTTTATTCAGCCCGACACACGGAATCTTGGGGCGAGCGTATTTCCCAGGCAAGATCTGGCTCTTCCCAGGTTCTAGCACGCCTTTTGGGCGACTTCCTCTTCCTCTCGAGTGAGGATGGCGAACGCCCCTGCCCGCGGTCATCCTATGCACTAATTCCACCCCATGGGGAGGAGCTGTCCAACATCATGCTGGCGATAGCGAAGCGAGCCCACGATTCGCGCGCTTCGGCAGAGGCAGATGCTCACAAGGTAATGGAAGCGCTGCTGGACGTCTTTAAGAGTTTTGCCTCGCACACCATGGATGCGGACGAGCGCGGTCGTTTCGCGGACGAGCTGAAGGAGCGAGTTCCGGACTTGGTGAAGGCATATGCCGTGGTGAGCGATGCGGCCACGGCGATGGATCGCTTCCTGCAATTAGATCAGGACCGAATCACACACCTCTTCCGCTATTTCGCGAGTTACGATGAACAATTTACAAATGAAAAGGATAAAGTCTTTGTCGACATCACTGAAGCGGGTCTGCGGGAGTACGTCAGACAGAATGCTTCCAAGTGGTACGCGGAGCTTCTGAAGACGAAGCGGCCATCCAGGTTTGAGCTACCTGCGATTTCGAATCGACCAAACAAGATTGTCACTGGCACTATGGACCGCGTACAAAACGACGCACAGGTCCTGGCAGCGCTGGACTACATCAATGAAACTCTTTTCCCAAAGAGCTGCCGCCTGCTCCTGATAACGGCCTCGCCTTATGTTTACGCAGCAGTTGAGAAGCGCGTCTGGAACTCGTATTACAACCTGAACCAGCGCAAGACTTTTGGCGAATTGTTCCTTCGCCATCCGCAGTGGCTACTTTCACATCCCGACTTTTTTCAAACCGCTGCGGACGCAGGGGAAAAGTTGTCCACCGGCGGTCCTGAATTAAAGGTCGACGACTGGGTCGAGCTCCTGGATCCGGCCGGCCAAAACACTGTCGTCAAAGAGGCAAAGAACCTGCGCAACCGGGACCTTCGCAAAATTCCGGAAGAATGGCAGTCCTTTCTCCTCCTCTTCGCGGGAAAACGCTTCGGAGCCAAGTTTGCCAAATCTCTTGACCGGAATAACAGATCGATCCCGGAAGATCTGTTGAACGATCTCCTGAGCATCTTCCAATCGGGCGATTGGACGGCTGAGAAGCTCGAGCGTCTCTTGAAAAAACCCGTCACGGACTCGCTGAGCAAGCTCTTCTTTAGTTCGACGCTCGTTGGCCTGCTTGAAGCTGCTTCCCTGGTTCCGTCCAAGCGGCGCAGGATGCCCGCGCTTCGTTTCGGTCGGCCCTACGAAATCTTCAACAGGTACTACCGCATGGTTCAGGAGATCGCCTTCAAAGGAGCGGAACAGCCCCTGGCGGAAAACCCCATCAGGGAACTGAACAAGCTTATGGACGAAGGGCCTGACAACGAGTTGTACCATCGCCACGTGATCCACGCCGCAGCCTTTGCGGCGGCCGAGGAATGGGGAGCGGTGCTTACACTGTGTGACTTGGCTATAGAGATCGCCGATGGGGTCATGGGGAGTGTCGAGAAAGAGGAACACCTTTCGGCCGTACGTGGGCGGGAAGCCGCCTACATGGCTGCCATTGCGAGCCGCCGAAGCGCAAACAAGATTGAGGAACTTGCAATAGCCAGAGGCTATCTTGCGGAAGCGATCCGCCGCGATGAGAAGACCCATTTGCATCTCGATGTGCGGTTCCGGAGCGAGGACCTGGCCATAAAAACGCGCTCGGTTTTCTTCACCTACTTCCTCCACGGAGAGCAGGACAATGCGCTCGACGTGGCGCGCCAAATCGTAGAGAGGCTGTCGGAGTTGTTGCTTGAGCTCGAAGCAACCACCTCCCTTTACCTCGGCGAGTTGGAGGACGAACAGATCGAGAAGGACATTCGCGACTGGGTATCACGACAGTCTTATGCAAATCTGTTCGCGCTGTTGCTGATTGCGTTCGATATGGGGAGACCAGGCGATTTCAAATCTTATGAAAGGACTCTCGACAAATTCGTAGAGGTACTCGGTATTGAGGACGCCGATCCTACATACCGCGCCGACAGGATCAAAGATCGAAACGGCGATGTATACAGTTGGATCGTTTGCCAAACCTCACGTATCGCAACGCACAGGGTCCAGCCTGAAAGGCTTGCTGTAGTGCGTGTTGAATTGAGTAAACAACTTGAATTGTTGGACCGCAAAGTATCAGACAGAAACAGGCGCGTGATGCCTTATGATGCAGCTCGCACCGAACTCTTCCGGCGGATCGCGGGAGTGGATCCGAAAACTTCGACGCCCGCAATGCGCACGTAACAAGCTCTATGGCTTGGGAGCGTCGCGCTCCCAATTCTCCCAGTCCGGCGACAAAATGCTTTCCCACCGAGGTCTGCCCAGGGGCAGCAAAGACGAAAGAACACTTACAAGGGCGTGCCCACAGCTTGTACCCACAATGGTCTTCAAAGACCCATCGGGTTATAAGGGATGGGCACGCGCGCATCTCATCATCGCCAGGAGAGACGATCTGCGCCGAGAGGCCGAATTCATTTGGCGGACTTGTCTTCTCGACCAAACTTCCCGTCGCAGTTGCGCGGCGGACCATACGTTATAGGAAGTGATGCCGATCGCTCCCGGATGACCGGCAATCCGAAAGTAGAGCCTCGCTTGGCGACTACAGGCCAAGCACTCTTCGAGCACATGCTGATTGCTATTCCTGGAAGCGGCTCCTGCGAGCTAGGATCCGGGCTTAGCCGCCCAGGTATACCCTATCGTTGCGTAACATGTGCCATTTTGTTGTAGAAGAGGGCTGTTCTGCCGTGCCCCTTCGCTGTCCTCACAAACCCTGGTTTGTGAGAACACACCTTCCTGAGGGTCTTATTTATCGTTCTGGCTGGCGATGAACAGGGAATCGTCGTGCCGTCCCCAAATACAGTGAGGCGCGTTAGACAAGGTCC
>CAXTGN010000234.1:0-1543 GCA_964243455.1 uncultured Acidobacteriaceae bacterium | reverse complement strand
GTGGTTTCGTTGCGCTGAAGCGCCAGCCGAGCGGTCCCCAGAGCATGACGGGACCTGCCAAAGTGGTGTTGACAGCGCCGAGATCGCGTAGCTGCTGGAGATACGATTTGGCGTGCCGTATATCGAAGATGAGGACTTGGCCTCCAGGCCGGAGCACCCGCCACGCTTCCGAAATCGCCTTGCGCCTTCCCTCCGTGTCCCCAATATTGTGGATGGCCGTCATCGAGGAGACGACATCAAAACTAGCATCGGAATATGGCAGGTCGCGAGCATCTCCGGTATCAATTGCAAGACGATTGCCCACGCCCGCTATGGCCGCGTTTGCACGGATGCCCTCTGGGCTATTGCCACTGAGATCTCCCGCTTGCCAGATGTCCACACCGTGAAACCTGCCGTAACGAACACGCCGTGCCGCCTCGATAGCAACCAGACCGCGCCCGCAACCGATGTCGAGAACCGTCTCATCGCCACGCCAACGCCGCTGGTTGAGCAAGGAACGCATCACCCGTTTCTTGATCCACAAGCTTGACGCGAGCATCCAGGCGGATGCTGCGAGCATGCTCGCGCCGGTCGGCAAGAGTCTATGGGCGATCGATGCACCAGGGATGCTGCTTGGAAGAAACCCGCAGGCAAGAAAGACGATACCGAACATGCCCAGAGTGCGTACGACCCCGGGTGCGTCAACGCCGTAGTATTCACGAGTCGCCATAATGTCTTTCATTATGACTTGCTGCCGACCAGTCACCTTCCACGTGAAGATGCCGGATACGGGTGAGTTCCTCTAATGCCGGCTTGTGTGTAGTTTCCTAGCAATGCAGGTGGCCCCGTTGATGCATTTAGACCCTCTCGCAAACGGAGGATAACGAGAGCACTTTCAATCGAGAAGGCAAAATGAAGCATCATTGGCCTTTTGCGTTCTCGAAAAGTACTCTCGAATCCTACCCTCATTCTGTGCCTACCCTGACGAGTTCCGAGAAGAGAATGCCTGTTCAGAAAGGGGCGGCGGGCGAAACGCAAAGTCGAGGCTTCCTGATCGGCTACGCGCGAGTTTCAACGCAGGATCAGAACTTAGAACTGCAGACCGAGGCCCTCCGCAAGGCCGGCTGCAAAAAGATTTTCGGAGACCGGGTGAGCGGGACCCGAGCGGAGCGCCCAGGGCTTACCCGTTGAGGGAAAGTCTTCGGGCAGGCGACACTCTTGTGGTCTGGAAACTGGACCGGCTTGGCCGGAGCGTCAAGCACCTGGTCGATCTGGTCGGCGAGCTGCAGCAAGAGGGAGTCCACTTTAAAAGCCTCACCGATTCCATCGACACCGGAACCACTTCAGGCCGATTCTTCTTCCACGTCATGGCAAGCCTGGCTGAGATGGAAAGGGAACTCATACTAGAGCGCACCCGCGCCGGCCTCGAAGTTGCACGCAAGCTCGGTCTCACAGGCGGCCGCAAACGGCAGATGACCGAAACCAAGGTCAAAGCAGCGAGGAAACTTTTGGCCAGCGGAGTTCCGGCACGCGATGTGGCCAGCAACCTGGGCGTCTCTATCCC
>CAXTGN010000233.1:2878-7664 GCA_964243455.1 uncultured Acidobacteriaceae bacterium | reverse complement strand
AAGTTCCTGATTGCCTACAACATCTATCTCGATAGCACCGGGGGAGCATCGGATGTGGGGCTGGCGCGTGCCATTGCCAAGGAGGTCCGCGCGGTCAACGGCGGCTTGTATGGCCTGAAGGCCATGGGAGTCATCGCAAACGGCAGAGCGCAGGTGAGTATGAACATCACCGACTTCGTGAGAACTCCCGTCTCACGGGTGCATGCAGCAGTGGAGGAAGTGGCACGGCGGCACGGGGGAGCCATAGCGGAAGGCGAGCTCATCGGCCTGATTCCGGAGGAGGCGTTTGAGCCAAATGCCGCCTGGGTTCGTCAAACTGTTGGGTTCGAGCCGGAGCTGAAGGTCCTGGAGCGCCGCTTACAGCACCCGCTGGCGTGGCCGTAACGCTTTCGGTGAGTTGCGGAGTAAGAGGGCGCAGGCAAGAATAGAGCAGCACTGCACGTGTGACCGCTAGAGGCGGTACTTTGGGGAGCAAAACGAGTGACGACTGGATTGGGACGAGTTCGTAGGGAAGCGGCCAAGGCGCTGTCGGCCGCCATGCTGGTGTGTACCGCGGCACATGCGGCGCAGCTAAGCGGTGACGCACGCTCATCGATCCCGAAAGATGTTCAACAGATCATTGTGGTGGACTACCGGTCCATGCAGAACTCGCCGGCGGCGATGCAGTTGAAGGATCGGGTTTTGCCACCTGAGTTGAAGCGGTTGGAGACGGCCCTTAAGACCTCGGGTCTGAAAATTGACCAGGATGCGGACACACTGGCGTTTGTGGCCTTCCGTGCCGAAAGAGGCACGCGCATCCTGGGTGTTGCGCAAGGACAGTTTCAGACTCAGTCCATCCTGAACTACTTCACCAAAAATAAGATCAAGACCACATCGCTCCGCAACAACACCATCTATCCGATGGGGGCCGCCGGGATGAGCGTGGTGTTTTTGAACCAGACCACGATGGCCTTCGGTGACCGGGATGCCGTGCGCGCCGCACTGGATGCACGGGATGGATTGACCCCGAACTTCCTGCAAAACGGCGAGATGATGAATGAGATGAACGCCGTCGATACACGTCCGGTCTGGAGCCTTCTGGACCAAAAGGGAACCCAAACCATGATGCGAGGCGTGCTGGGGGAGGCATCGCAACTGGCGGACTATGACACAGTCAAGAACCGGATGAAGTCGGCACGGTACACCATGGACTTCGGCAATGGCGTGAAGTTCGACATGGCCGTGGTGATGTCGGATTCCGTGACGGCAGCCACGGCAGCGACGATTATGAAGGGCGTCATGATCCTGAAAAAGACCGGCGGATCTCCGATCGAAAAATCGGCATTGGACGAAACCACGATTGACTCGAACTCGGGCACAGTGACGGTGAACTACTCCTCGTCGGACACCCAGTTTGCGACGCTGTTGAGCTCTCCGTTGTTTCAGCAAGTCGTCAAGTAGGGTGAGGCAAGAGAAGGGGCAACTCTGAGGAGTTGCCCCTTCTCTTGCTGTTCTATTTGGTCAGTGCTGATCTGTTCTATTTGGTCAGCGCTGATCTGGAAGATGTTGTGTGACTTCCGCTGCCCGGCCCCGCTTGGCCGTGTCCGGAGATCCGGCTTCGGTGCATCGCTTCATTACAGCGGCACGAAGGCGTGTGGCGAGCTCATCCGGGAAATCGTAGGGCTGCTGGTGACGGTAGATTGAGATGGTCTGCTGTGTCGTGCTGACGACGACTTCGCAGTGATGACACGCACCGAGGTGTTCTTTGACCTCTTGGAGGAGTTCGGGGTCGATCTGGCCGTCGAAGTAATCGGTCAGCTTTGCTAGAAACTCCGTGCAGTTCACTGCGAGCCCTCTTTCTTCTTCCTGAAGTAGCGGCTAAGGCGTTCCCGTAACTGAAGACGGGCACGAAGCAGTCGCGACTTGACGGCAGGAACACTCAATCCGAGCGCCTCGGCCGTCTCTTCCGTTGACAGGTTTTCGATGTCGCGGAGGGTAAAAACGGTGCGGAAACCTGGGGGCAACCCCGCGATTGTCTTCCGCAGAATGTCACCCAGTTCGGATTGAGAAAAGATCTGTTCCGGATTGGGGCGCCACTCCGCGAAATCGCGCGGAATCGCGCCTTCCTCGGTCTCAACGTCCTGATCCATGGAGACCGTCTTTGAGGTCTTCCTGCGGCGCAGGCGCATCAAGCTCTCGTTTACCGCAATCCGAACCAGCCAGGTAGAGAACTTGGAGTTTCCCTGGAACTGTTCCAGCTTCTGGAACGCTTTGAAAAAGACGTCCTGGGTGATATCTTCGGCGTCTTCGCGATTTTGCGTGATGTGGAGGGCCGTTCGGTAGATCTGGCGGTCGTACTGACGCACCAGTTGTTCAAATGCGGAGCTATCACCAGCCTTGGTGCGCTCCACAAGGGCGACGTCGGGGTGCTGGTCAAACGGAACGGGAGTTGCTGCCCGTACCTGCTCTTCGGGCTCGACGATGGATGTAGTCTGCGCCGCCATACCCCTTCAGTGTACTGGATGCGGAGGACGGGTTAGATTACCGTCAAGAAACGGAGCAGGAAAGGCCAACGATCCGGTAGCAACGTCCAATAAGGTGGGGTGTATCTCCTCTGATTCCGCAAACGGCGGTGTGTTGGAATGGAGGGGGTCTCGCACGTAGAGTCTCTGTAGGGTGACACCATGGTGAATTGCCGGCTGAGCCTCCTTGTACTGGTTGCAGCGATGGTCCTGGGGAACGCGGAACACGCTGCGGCCGCAAAGAAGCACGTGGCCGCGAGAGCCAAGGGGTCCGCGACGCTACGGCACGCCGTAGCGCGTTCCGGCACGGTCCACGGCCGGGGCCGCATGGTCCTGCACAAGGTTTCGGTTCGCGGCGTGCCGACACACCGGCCATTACTGGTCCACGCGACGGCGGAATCCCGCCGGTTGAATGGCGCATTTATCGCTTCGGCAACGCTGCGGCCTATGGCGCAGCAGCTTCTGAGCTCCCGAAGCGTGGCGGCCTATAACGGCGTTATCAGCTACGCTGCAGCGCACCCCGGAGAAGCGGCGGCAACGGCCAATCTCGCCATCGGTCACGCCTACGCACTGGACCATCGTTACGGTGACGCCGAGAGTGCCTTCCGTAATGCCGCGTCCGCGGGACAGGTGTTGTCGGATTACGCCGACTACCTGGGAGCGCAGGCGGCCATTGCAGGCGGCCATCCCGGCGATGCAGTCGCCCTGCTGGAGCGTTTTGATCAGCGCCATCCAGATAGCCTCTTCGTGTCCCAGGCGCCCGTTCTTCTCGCCAGCGCCTACCTGGCCCAGAACGACTCAGCAAATGCTTTGAGGGCCCTGGAACCCCTACAGACCGGCAGCCTGAGCACACACCTGGATTTCCGGGCGACCTTGGCCCACGCCTACCAGATGGCCGGTAACGTGACCTCAGCGGCGACCCTATACCGCGGCATTTATCTGAACGACGCCCTTACGAACGAAGCAGCCACCGCGAAGTCGCAGCTTGCCGTCATGAATATCCCGCTAACCGCAGGGGAACGAAAGCAGCATGCGGATGGCATGTTTAACGCCAAGCAATATGGCCAGGCAGCTATCGAATACCGAGCCCTGCAACAGAACGAAGGAACGCTGACGCAGGCCGACCGTGACGCACTTGAGATCTACGCGGCTGTATGCGATCTGCGGTTGAAGAGGCTAAGCCGGAGCGATGTGGACCACCTGCCGGTGACAAACGATGACACGGCTGCGCTGAAGATGTACTTGCAGTCGGAGCTTGCGCGGAACGAGGGCAACAGCGGTGAGCACGACACGCTGGTGCAGACGATGCTGCAGCAGTACCCCAACAGCCGCTGGCTCGAGGAGGCACTGTACTCCGGCGGCAACATGTACCTGATCAAACGGGATCCGACGCACGCCATCGCAGACTATGCGGCGCTTGTCAGCTACTTCCCGCACAGCACGTATGCTCCCAGCGCGCATTGGCGGGCGGCGTGGCTGAGCTACCGTCTGCGGCACATGCCGGATGCGGCTCGCCTGTTTGACGAGCAGATTACGACGTACCCAGGTGGCACAGAGATCCCCGGTGCGCTCTACTGGCGCGGGCGCCTTTACGAGGATGTTGAATCAAATCCGGCGCAGGCGCTGAACTATTACAAGACCCTGAACGAAGCGTATGTGAACAGCTACTACGCGATCCTGGCACGGCAGAGGATTGCTGCCCTTGGATCCCGTCAAGCTGCAGAGCCGGCTCCGGCTCTGGCTTCAGTTCGCGCTGTCGAAGATCCGCATCTGATCGACGCTATCCCTGAAGACGACCCGCACCTTATCAAGGCGAAGCTGCTGGCCAACGCGGCGCTGAACGAGTACATCCGGCCAGAACTGCAGATGAGCTCAACCTCAGGACAATGGGGAGCGCTGGCGGAGGCTCAAATCTACCAAAGCTTTGGGGAAAACGCGCGGGCGCTGCAGGCGATGAAACGCAGCAAGGTCCCGTTCTTTTCTCTTCCTGTAGCTGAGGTTCCAACTGCATATTGGCAGCTGGTTTTTCCGAGGCCGTATTGGTCGCAGCTGGCCAACGATGCGCAGACGCAGGGACTTGATCCTTACCTCGTGACGTCGCTGGTGAGGCAGGAATCGGAGTTCAACCCCGGCGCAGTGAGCCGTGCCAATGCCTACGGCCTCATGCAACTGCTGCCCTCGACGGGCAAGATGCTGGCCAAGCAACAGGGAGAGCGTCGCTTCAATGCAAACGAGCTCTTCGACCCCACGGAAAATCTGCGCTTAGGGACGGCGTATCTCCGGCA
>CAXTGN010000233.1:0-2862 GCA_964243455.1 uncultured Acidobacteriaceae bacterium | reverse complement strand
CCACTACGGGGGCCAGGTGGAGTACGCGCTGGCGGCCTACAACGCCGGGGACGCCCCCGTTCGGCAGTGGATTGCAAGTGGCGACTACAAAGACGTGCCTGAGTGGGTTGAATCTATCCCCTACACAGAAACTCGCGACTACGTGCAGAGCATCATGCGCAATCGCGAGGTATACCGCGCAGTCTATGGCGGACGATAACGGGTTACGCCCGCGACTCAGGGCAAGGTGACCGATTGGCTGCGCATCCGGTGCTGCCGATCGATGCTCTCTTGCCCGAGATTGTGCGTTCTCTCCAGCTCTCACGCAACCTGGTCATCGAGGCTGCCCCGGGTGCCGGCAAGACAACCCGCGTGCCCCCGGCGCTGCTGAGCCTGGTACGAGGGGGAGTGCTCGTTCTGGAGCCCCGTCGTATTGCAGCGCGTTTGGCCGCCAGACGAACGGCTGCGGAGATGGGCGAGCAGGTCGGCGACGTGGTGGGATACCAGGTGCGCTTCGAGGAAGTAAGCGGGCCGCGTACCCGGCTCCGCTTCCTCACCGAAGGCGTACTCACCCGACGCCTGCTCTCCGACCCCGATCTACGTGGTGTGGACGCCGTGGTGCTGGACGAGTTTCACGAACGTCACCTCGAAACGGATCTGGCGTTGGCATTGCTCCACCGACTGCAACAGCGCCGGCCAGAGCTAAGGATCGTGGTGATGTCGGCCACTCTGGAAACGGGTCCGGTCGCAGCCTTCCTCGGCAACTGCCCGGTGCTGCGCTCCGCGGGCCGGGTGTTCGAGGTCTTGATACGGAACACTCCCTACTCGGGAACGCCCTTAGAACTTCAGGTCCGGGATGCGCTTGAGGGTCTGCTGCGCGCCGGGCACCGCGGGCATGTGCTGGTCTTTCTGCCCGGAGCGGCCGAGATCCGTCGTGCCATGCGGGAGTGCGAGAGCGCGGTCCGTGGCACGAACGCACTGGTTCTTCCGTTATATGGCGACCTTTCGCCTGAAGAACAAGATCGCGCGATCGCCTCTTGTGCGCAGCAGAAGATCATTCTGGCTGAGAGCTCAGTGACGATCGAGGGCGTGTCGGCGGTCATCGACAGCGGTCTTGCCCGCTCAGCGACGTACTCGCCATGGACCGGCCTTCCTACGTTGCAGGTGGGGCGTATCAGCAAGGCATCTGCTACACAGAGGGCGGGCAGGGCCGGGCGTACCGGGCCCGGTGTCGTGGTTCGGTTGTACCCGCAGGAGGACTTCGCGCAACGGCCTGAGCACGATGTGCCAGAGATCCTGAGAAGCGATCTGAGCGGGATGTGTCTCAGCTTGAGGGCCATGCGGATTCGCAGCCCCTCTGGACTTGAGTGGCTCGATCTTCCTCCAGAGCAGGCTGTGGACCAGGCTGAGGTCCTTCTGACTCGTCTCGGCGCCGATGGGGAGGACGCGGAAAGGCTCGCCCGTCTTCCGCTGCCTCCTCGCCTCGCGCGTCTGGTGCTTGAGGCTACGAAGCGGGGTGTTGCTGAAGAGGGGATTGCGGTTGCGGCACTTCTGAGCGGTGGCATGCGGTCCGGAACTATTGACCTTCTAAGTGCACTCGACATGCCACCCGACGCCAATACAGAACGACAGCGACGGCAGCTTCGTGCGCTGCTCCGTGCACCAAGAGCAGCCGCCGGTGACGAAGATGCGTTGCTGCTGTCGGTGCTCTCGGGCTTTCCCGATCGCGTAGCGCGAAGGCGAGCAGGGAACCATGTCTTGCTTGCCAATGGAGTGTCAGCCGAACTGGGAGGGAACACACCCGCTTACGAGTTTATGGTCGTGCTCGATGCTGAGGTCCGGTCTGAAAAGCAGATGCCTTCCATTCGCATGACCGCTCGCGTTGAGCCGGAATGGATTCTGGATTTATTTGCGGATCAGGTCAGCGAGGAGGTCTGTCTTGAATGGAACCAGACAGCGGAAAGGGTCGAGGTCGTAAGCGCTTTGCGTTACGGCGCGCTGATCTTAGAAGAGTCGCGCAACGGACGAGGCGATCAGCACGAGATAGCGAAATTGCTGGCCGAGAAAGCTCTTCAGGCCGGAATCGAGCGCTTCGTGGAAGCGGAAGGCTTGGAGCAAACCTTGGCGCGCATCCGCTTCTCGGGCCTGCCGGAGCCTGATGCGGCCGGCGTTCTCCGGGAGTTATGCACAGGTCTGCGAAGTTTTGCGGAGTTGCGGGACGCTGCGGCGGGGCTGGTGCCCATGTTGGAAGCGAGGGCCGGAAGCTCGCTGCGCGATCTCGCGCCTACCAGCTTGCGTTTATCCGGTGGTCGGCAGACTAAGGTTCAGTACGAGTCAGATCGACCTCCGTGGATCGCGTCCAGACTGCAGGACTTCTTTGGGATGGTGGAGACGCCGAGGATAGGGCCGAATAGGACGCCGGTGGTGGTGCATTTGCTCGCACCGAATCGACGTGCTGTGCAGACAACGACGGACCTGCCTGGCTTCTGGAGTCGTCTCTACCCGCAGGTCCGTCGCGAGTTGATGCGGCGTTATCCAAGGCATGCCTGGCCCGAGAATCCGTCCTAGACAGGCGCGCCGCTGGGTGAACCGGCCAGGGTGGTTTCAAGCTGTTTTGTCATTGCCGAGACGTTCGGTTCGCGTCGCAGCACGCCCACCCGTGAGATCAGCAGGGCGACAAGTACGTGCCATGTACTCATCACGAAGAGGACCAGGCTTTCAGGCGGGTAGTTTGCTGGGATATGGGTATGCAAGGTGAACTCTTCAGGCAAGAGTAGAGCGGCACGAAAGCCGAGACCATCGCACTTTCTAGGCATGGGCTGCAGCATTGGTGACCCCAAGTGGAACACCGGAGGTAACGTGCTGTCTGCTATTCCTCCCCCC
>CAXTGN010000232.1:3477-7675 GCA_964243455.1 uncultured Acidobacteriaceae bacterium | reverse complement strand
ACCAGCAGTTCGGCGTCCTCGGCACCTCCCTCGGCTCCTGCTACGCCTTCATCGCCGCCGCCCACGATCCCCGCCTCGAAATCTGCGCCTTCAATCACGCCTCCACCAGCTTCGGCGACGTCGTCTGGGAAGGCCAGAGCACCCGCCATGTCCAGTCCGCCTTCGAGCACGCCGGCCTGGACCAGCCCACCGTTCGAAGGCTGTTCAGCGCGATCAGCCCGTCCAGCTATGTCGAGCGCTATGCCGACACCAGTCGCGCCGTCGACCGCCAGACGCTCGTCGTCTACGCCACCTACGACCTCACCTTCCCGCGATCCGGCTCTCTGGCCGCCATCGGGGGCTTCCGCGACTACAACGTTCCCCACACCGTGAAGGTCCTGCCCTGCGGCCACTACACAACCGGCGAGTTTCCCTACAAGTATCTCGACGGCTGGTATCTCGGCTTCTTCGTCTGGCGCGCGTTCCGCCGCTTGAAAGAAGCCGCCACCCAGAGCTAAGGCCCAGAGCGAGCGTGTTGCGGCTGGAACTTTGGTCCGTCGTAGCTCACCGCAAAGACCTCAGCCGTCATCCTGAGCAATTTGTAGAGCTTCGTAAGTTGCGTTCGCTCAGCCTTTGTTGTCATTCCCGAAGGGAATCTGCGGCTCGTTTGCTCCGACGATCCGGTAGTGGGTCAGTTTGAAATCTAGGCTACGCTTTGCGTACGCGCCGAACTATGCCAATAATCAGGAGCGCAATGGCTGCTAGCCCGAACAAGAAGAAGCACCCTATCAGGGTTGCGGTGATCTCACCGGCGCACACCAGATCCCCCCTCAAAAGGGCGACCAAGTAGCTGAGCGCTGACGTCCCGGCGCACCACGCGGACATTTTCATCGGCGTCACCCCGCCATATTCTCAGGCCAGCAATTAGGGCGCAAGGGGATCTAGAATTCCGGAATCCGGAATCCACGGCGAAGTGTTCGTCCAAGATTGGACGCGGCTTGCGTGTAATTAACGGTCCTTTCGGTATGCTGGAGACCTGGAACAAAGTCCAGAGAAGTTTGACTGAAGTGGAATCGACGTACACCATTCGTCTTCTCTACCGTCTGTTGAGTCTGGGGAGAGAGCATTTGGTTCAACAAAGCTGTATCCTTGTGGCTCATCCAATCATGGGAAGTCGCAAGCGCGTGAATATTAAGCAGAGCAAGAGCAGTAGTGCGTCTGCTAGCTGGTGCGAACGAAACGCGACCAAGATCCAAGGTGGGAGCGTAGTTTGCACCCGGTGCTTTCAATCGTTACCGCCGCTCTTGGGGCCATATGGCATTTCGGCGACAAGACCGACAAGGCCAATGATGAGCACATGCAACTGCTCATCGCGAATGCTCTGAATCCTGCGACCAAGACAATCACGGATCACATTGACGCTAAAGCAGACGATTCAGATCGGAAGCTAGCCTCACTATCGGATCGCGTATCCCACATCGAAGGTTCTCTAGGCAAGCGCATCTCCGCTCTCGAATCCAGTCCTAGCAAGCAACTCTCTTTGGCTCGGTTTGTGGATTCGCAAAAAGCGTTGTCGACTAATCCAGTCGAGCCTTCATGCGGCTGAAGCGGGCCGTGGGAACTTGAGCAACGCCGAGCTCGTAGACTTTCGGAACACGGTTCAGGTATTGCCCTCGACTGCAACAAACTACTGGTCGACGGTAGCCGACATCATCAACTATCAATCCAGATTAAACCAATCTAGCGGCTTGGCACCTTCACCCGAGGCTGTCGCGCACCCTTGTGTTGGCATGACAAAGGGTACAGGTGGGCACAATCTATTCGAGGGTTACACGATATCAAATTGCATCGTCGACCTGGATACGGGGGACGAGTTCGTGAACGTTCGTTTTGTAAACTCCCTGGTTCATTACAAAGGCGGTAACCCTCATATGCACAACGTGGGATTTACGAATTGCGCCTTTGCCGTGGACTTGGGAGGGAAGAAGCCCGAAAAGCAAGAGTTCTTGCTGGCCCTTCTGGGCTCGAAGGACCAGACTAATCTGAACGTGGATCTGCCTAGTTAAGTAGCGCAACAATGTCAGACACGTCCCAGAGCTTTTCGTAACACCAGCCGCCATTGCAGGCGTCACGCGTGTGGTCTGGTGGATGCGGGCGAAGTTGTAGTACATGAAGTGCAGGGCAATTGCGGCCATGTGGTTCTCCAGCTTTTTGGAGAAACGCGTTGGTGAGGCGAGTGAAGCGGCGCATAGACATCCGCATGGTGAGGTTTTGACGCTCAACATACGAGGTGCTGATGTGCTTCGGGTCCGGGTTGCCGGTAACGGCCTGAGTCTGGATCCCAATGCAGGTACCGGGGCTGTAACGGCTGTGGCCCTCGTTGGCGGAGCCGTAGATTTTCTGAAGTTGGGCGAAGTCTATGTCGCTCCCGAAAGCGGCTTCTACAGCGTTCAGGTAGGGCCTCAGCGTCTCCGCCGGCCTGCGCTGGGACCTGAACCCGCCCCCGACCGACGCCAACGGCAACACGCCCTACACCGTGACGCAGACCACCGACCTCGCCACCACGGTCGCCGCCCCAAAAGGCACAGCCCTTTGGTAGACCACCTACAACAACTTCGCGCCGCGTCTCGGCGTCGCCTATCGCCTGCTCCGCGCGGGTGGCGGTCTCTTTTATGACACCGGCCTCGCCCTCAGCGCTGAGGGCTACTACGGCATAGGCACCACGGGCTTCGCCAGCTACACCAGTGCCTTCCCCGCAACGCAGACGCAGGTGGCCGCCGCACCGACGCCCTCGGCCGCCGGTCCCTATAACGCACCCATCTATGCCTTCGATCCAAACCTCAAACAGCCCTACACCGGCCAGTGGAATGTCGCGCTGGAGCAGGCCCTCGGCGCCAAGCAATCCCTCACCCTGAACTACGTCGCCTCCGCAGGACGACGCCTGTTGACCCAGCGCTTCTACCATCCCGAGCAGCTCGGCAACACCGCCTTTGCGGACGGCAAGGGCATCTACATCACGAACAACGCGGCCAGCTCCGACTACGACTCCCTCCAGGTCAGGTTCGATCGCAAGCTGTCCCGCGGCCTGCAGGTGCTGGCGACCTACACCCTGGGCCCATGCGCTGGACGACGCGACCTCCAACTTCACCGTCTCAACCGCTCTACCTCTATGGCAATGGGTACCCCGGAGGGCGGGCCATCAACTACAACGCCTTCACCCCCACAACACAGACCGGCGTGGACGGCGACGCCGGCCTCAACGCCGCGCGCGGCTTCAACGCAGTCCAGACCGACCTCACACTGCGTCGTGACTTCCCCTTCACCGAGCGTGTGGGCCTGCAGTTCCGTGCCGAAGCCTACAACCTCTTCGATCACTCCATCTACGGCAGCATCTACAACACACTGTCCTCTGGTCCCTCGCTCTTTGGGCAAACCTACAACACACTGAACAATCAGCTTGGCGGCCTGTCGTCCCTGTATCAGGTCGGCGGCCCACGATCCCTGCAGATTGCGCTGAAACTCCCCTTCTAACCTCCGCGGCGGGCGTCCTCCCGCTCCGCCCAACCGCCTCCCACGAGCACCGCTCCATCCATTCCGAGACAACACCAAGCGCGCTCCCGCAGACCCGCGTCCTGGAAGAGGGCACCCCGGCGCGTGTGGCTGCGTGGTGCCCTCTTCCAGGTTCACCTGTGGGTCGGGCTTCTGCTTACGCTGTACGCCGTGGTCATCAGTCTCACCGGCAGCGCCCTCGTCTTCAGAACCGAGATCGAACGGCAGCTCCACCCGCAGCTGTTCCACATAACGCCCACGCCCGGACATGTCACGCTGGCCGCAACCATCCAGCGAGTCGAACGTGATCCGGCCCGGCTGGCGAGTGGCGTCCCTGCGCGACTTCAGCAAACGCACAGAATCCACCACGCTCCTTCTGCGGCGCGCCGGTGGCAGTCTGGACGCCAACTATCGCGCCGTCTCCGTCAAACCCTACACAGGCGAAGTGCTCGCGGACAACATGCGCTTTGCAGGCGTCCTCGCTGGCTCAGCAACCTGCACTTCTACCTCCTCGCCGGCCACACGGGCCTGCTCGTCAGCGGCTGGATGGCGCTCGGCCTTGTAGTCCTCTGTCTTACCGCCCTGGTGGTCTGGTGGCCCGGTGTTCCCCGCTGGCGTTCGGCCCTGCTTCTGCGCACCAACGTGCGCTGGCGGCGCTTCAACTGGGATC
>CAXTGN010000232.1:0-3467 GCA_964243455.1 uncultured Acidobacteriaceae bacterium | reverse complement strand
GACGTAGGTTTCTGGTTCTCCGCATCCCTGCTGCTGCTCTGCGTCACCGGTCTGTATTTCGCCTTCCCAAAGCAGGTGACGCAGATCGCGCTCTTCGCCACCCGGAGCAAGCCGGTGCCCGAGAGGACCGACCGGCATCCTCTGGAATCACCGGACAAAAGACCCATGACCGCGGACGGGGCAATCGCAACGGCCCGCCGCCTTCTACCCGGGGCGGCACCACCCGACTACCTCGCGCTGCCCTCGCACGCCGGCGCCCCGATCTACGCCACCGGCTATTACAGAGGCACAGCCCCTTACTCGCAGCTGGTCAGCATCAGCTTCGACGCCGGCACCGGTGCGCTGCTCTCTTCAACCGACACGCGCAACGAGAGCCGCGGTCAGCGCCTCCTGCAGTTGTCTTTTGCGCTGCACTTCGGCTCTTTCGCCGGCGACGGTCCGCTCGGCTTCCTGGTCAAGTCCGTATGGGTGCTGGCAGGTCTCGCTCCAGCTCTTCTGGCCTGCACGGGTCTCCTCATGTTCTGGAATCGCAAGCTGGCCCCCATGGCGCGGAGGAGGCTCACCTCCTTCCGCGCAGCCGACTCCAACGACGCAAGCCTGTCCTAGAAAACCCACCCACCCACCGTCACCCTGAGTGCAACGAAGGACCTGTATTCGCCGCGCGAGGGCCAAAAGGCACGAGCCTGCCCCACCCTTCAACGCCGCAAGCCATCCAAGCCCCAAGCTTGCATCAGCCCGCAAGGGCAAGCTACCCTCGGCATCACCTTGCCAGATCAACAGCAGCTCACCCTCTGGGAGACGGCCCCTTCGACGAAAGCCCTCTACGGCATCACGGTCGCGCTCTCCGCCGTCCTGCTCTTCAGCGTCGAGCCGATGATCACACGCGCCCTGCTACCCCAACTGGGCGGCTCTTCGGCCGTGTGGATGACTGCCCTCGCCTTCTTCCAGCTGGCGCTGTTGCTCGGCTACAGCTACACGGTCGTCCTCACGCGCGCATCGCAATGGTCCCGCTACGCCTGGATCGCCCACCTCGCCCTGCTCGCGCTCGCATCG
The DNA here is from genome assembly GCA_964243455.1 of uncultured Acidobacteriaceae bacterium. Classification (GTDB taxonomy): domain Bacteria; phylum Acidobacteriota; class Terriglobia; order Terriglobales; family Acidobacteriaceae; genus Granulicella. The sequence continues at coordinate 2,414 of CAXTGN010000232.1, read as the reverse complement.
CTCTCGCTACTCCTCACCGGAGCCCAGCCGGCACGAGCCATTCTCCCGCAAAGCCCGCAGTTGCGCCTCTTCGCTCTCCTGAGCATGGCCATTGGCCTGCCGTTTCTGACCCTGGGCACCACCGCGCCTCTGCTGCAGGCCTGGTACGCCCAGCGCGAACGCACTGCGGTGCCCTACCGTCTCTTCGGGCTGTCGAATCTCGCCTCGCTCCTGGCTCTTCTTGCTTATCCCACACTCATCGAGCCGCATCTGCCGCTCAACGTGCAGTTCACCCTTTGGAAAGCTGCGTTCCTGCTGTACGCTCTACTCGCCGCCACCCTGACGCTGCGCATGCGTTCTGCACACCTCGCCGAACTACCTGTCCTGCTCGCAAGCGCGACGGTCCCGCGCAAAGAGGCGCTCTTGTGGCTTGCCCTTCCTGCGGTCGCCTCCATGCAGCTCGCCGCGGTTACCGCCCACCTCACGCAGGACGTCGCCTCCATGCCCCTGCTCTGGGTATTGCCTTTGGCGGCGTATCTGCTCAGCTTCGTCCTTGCCTTTGAGCTGCCCCGCCTCTACCACCGCACCCCCGTGCTGCGCATGCTCGCCGTGCTGCTCTTCTCGCTCGGCTACTTCCTCGCAAAGGTCGGCGTCAACCTGCCCATCGCGCTCAGCATCGGCTTCTTCACCGTGGAGCTCTTCTTCGCCGCCTGGTTCTGTCACGCCGAGCTCTTCGCGCTGCGTCCGCAGGAGAACGCCCTGTCGCCGCGCTTTTATCTGCAGATCGCCACAGGCGGTGCGGCCGGCACGCTCGCCGTCGTCGTGCTCAGCCCGCTGCTCACCGACTCCAACTTCGATCTCCCCTTCTGCTTTCTCCTCACAGCCGTGCTCATCCTCGTGGTCACCTGGAACGCCGGCTGGGCGGAGCGTCTGCTCTGGTCCGCCGGAGCGGTGCTGGGCGTCTTTCTGCTGTTCACGCTGTACACCGCCTACACGCATGACGCCCTGTTTCGCGGACGCAACTTCTACGGGTCATTGCGCGTGAAGCAATCGCAACTGCCGCCCCAGGCATTCCTTTCGCGCACGCTGTTCAACGGGGCCATCCAGCATGGCATGCAGTGGTTCAGCACCGAATACCACCACGCCCCGCTGACGTATTACACCCCGGACAGTGGCGTCGGCCTCGCACTCGACCGCTGCTGCGATCCCACCCATCCGCGCCGCATCGGCATCATCGGTCTCGGTGCCGGGACCCTCGCTGCCTATGGCCGCCCGGGCGATCAGCTTCGCTTCTATGAGATCAACCCCCTCGTCACCGATGTCGCGCAGCACCTCTTCACCTACACGCGCGACACGCCGGCCACCGTCACGGTCGTGCCCGGCGATGCGCGCCTCTCGATGGCCGCCGAACCGCCCCAGAACTTCAACGTCCTTGTAGTCGACGCGTTCTCAGGCGACAGCATACCCACGCATCTGCTCACCCGCGAGGCGCTGACCCTGTTCCAACATCACCTCGCGCCCGGCGGTATCCTTGCCTTTCATATCTCCAATCAGTACCTTGACCTCGCGCCCGTTCTGGCTCGCCTGAGCGCCTCGGCCCATACCGATGCGGGACATCCACTCATTGCACGTGAGATCGACAGTGGCCCCGATGAGGATCACGGGGAGTCCCGTGCTTTCTGGATACTCCTCGGGGAAGATCCCCGCTTCTTCGCGCAGCCGGCACTCGCCTCAGCACACCCCATCGCCACGGACCCCAAAGTACGTCTCTGGACAGACCAGTACTCCAGTCTGCTGCCTATCCTCCGCTGGACAGGCCGCCATTAAAGCCGCGTGATCGTCCAGGGTCCGTCATCTCGACCGGAGGCCAAAAGCCGCAGTGGAGAGACCCCTGTATTCTGTCCGCCATTGCAGAACCTTTGCGCCCAAACCTCGCTGCGATGGTTCTTTGAAACCAGCGCTCAGCCCAGCGTTCCCCTCAGCATGCGCACGCGCTCTTCCCATGTGCCGGACCGGCTCGCCTCCCAGCGCGCCGCCTCCAGACCGTCATGGAAGTCGACAGCCCGCAGCCGCTCAAGACCCGCCAACATCTCCTGCGGTGTGTCCACCAGTTCCAACAGGGGCGGCTTTTCCAGCAGCTCCGCAAAGCCACGCGTCGCCAGCATGGGGCGGCACGCCGCGACGTGCTCATAAAATCGCGTCGAACTGCCCGAGTAGGTCGGCTCCGTCCTCAGATACGGCAGGATCGCCACATCGAAGCTCCGCGCAAAGGCCTGCAGCTCACCGTAGGGCTTTGACCCTGTGAAGTGCGCGCGTTTGGAACTCATCACCAGGCTCCGCGCCGCCTCCTGCTCCCGATCCTGCATGGGCGAGGCGGGGCCGACAAAGAGCCAGCTCAGCCAGGGCGTCGCCTCCACCACCGGGGCCAGCAACTT
>CAXTGN010000231.1:0-7678 GCA_964243455.1 uncultured Acidobacteriaceae bacterium | reverse complement strand
TTCAGATCGCTCACCGCGAGGTTTGAATAGCTCAGCCCATAGCCAAACGGATAGAGCGGCGCGCTCGTAAGGTCCCAGTAGCGCCCGTCAGGGTCATTCGGGATTTGCGTCAGGTTCGTGTTATAGAACAACGGCTCCTGGCCGACGGCTCGCGGCCAGGTTAGTGGCAGATGCCCGCTCGGATGCGCATCGCCGAAAAGCAGGTCGGCGACTGCCCGCCCACCCTCTGAGCCTGGGTACCACGCATTCAAGATCCCGGGCACATGGGTTGAGGCCCAGGTGATGTCCAGGGGACGTCCGGTCATCAGCACGAGCACCACCGGCTTTCCCAGCGCCACGACGGCCTCGAGTAGACGCTGTTGCTCGCCGGGCAGGGATAGGCTGGCCCGAGAGGCTCGCTCCCCATTCATCGTCTGCGCCTCACCGAGCACCAACACAGTCACTTCCGCGCTGTTCGAGAGCGAAATGGCATGCTCAAACGCCTCACGACGCAAGGCGTCTGTGGTCAGCGTTGGCTTCGGTGGTGGCACCTGCTCGTCAAAGATCGTCGGGGATCCACGCTCGATCTCAACGCCCTCGGCAACCGTAATCTGCGCATCCGGCAACTTCTCGCGGATGCCCTGCGCCACCGTGACGACATTGTCGCGATCCGCATGGATGGCCCATGAACCAAGCGTGTCCAATTTGCTGTCCGCCAGCGGACCGATCACCGCCAACGAGTGCACATTCTTGCGCAGGGGCAGGATGTTCCCTTCGTTGCGCAGCAGGACAGCCGTCTGCTCCGCGGCCTGGCGTGCCGCCGCACGTTGCTCGGGAGAGCCTGTGACTGCCTTGTAGTGGTCCATGTCGACGTAGGGATGGTCAAACAATCCCAGCCGATACTTCATGCCGAGAATCGGCCGAACGGCAGCATCGATCGCTCCTTCGGAAATCTCGCCTCGCTTCAGAGCTTGGGGCAAGTTCTCGCGGTAAAGAGAGCTTGTCATCTCCATATTGACGCCTGCCTTAAACGCACGGCGTGCCGCGTCCGTGGGGTCGGCTGCGAAGCCGTGGGTCTGAAGGTCCTGCACGGAATCCCAGTCGCTGACGACATAGCCCTTGAAACCCCAATCGGTGCGAAGGACATCCTGCAGCAACCATTGGTTTCCCGTCGCAGGCACCCCATTCAGGTCCACATAGGCCGACATGATCGTTGCTGCGCCGGCGTCCACGCCCGCTTTGTACGGCCGTAAGTAAACGTTGTGCAGAAGCTCGTCGGAGATGTCGGCGCTATCGTAATCCCGCCCACCCTCTACCGCGCCATATCCAGCAAAGTGCTTCACTGAGGCAAGAATGTGATCGGGGCTGCCGACGTAGTCGCCCTGAAATCCCCGCACCTGCGCCGACGCCATTGTCTCGCCCAGGTATGGGTCTTCACCGGCGCTCTCCATCATTCGGCCCCAACGTGCGTCCCGCGCGATGTCGACCATGGGTGCAAAGGCCCACTCAATCCCGGATGCTCGGGCCTCTTGCGCGGCCATGGATTGTGTTCGAGTGACCAGCCCCGGATCCCAGGACGATGCCATGGCGAGCGGAATGGGAGCAATCGTGCGAAAGCCATGAATCACGTCATAGCCAAAGATCAAGGGAATATGCAGCCGGGATCCCGTGACAGCCAGACGCTGCAATTCGTTGATCCGTACAGGATCCGTAAAAAAAAGAAAACTGCCGGCCTGGCCCGTGCGCGCCAGTTCGTCCGCTTTGGCGGGCGGCGTATACATCGGCTGACCTGCGGCTTGCTCCATCTGTCCGATCTTCTCGGCTACGGTCATCTTCCCTAGCAGATCGTCCACAAAACGCTTGACCTCCGTTTCGCTTGGCGGCCCCGCCTGCTGACCTCTCGCAAGGGCAGGCACGTTTACGGCGCAGAGCGCGGAAAGGAGGAGATATGAGGCGCGAGAGAGCGGGAACAAGCGTTTGCCTACCAAGTACGAGATCACGGTCCTGATCACTCTACCGAGTCCTCCCCGCCATTTGCAAAGTTCTTTTGTTTTGCACCCGAAGAAGAGCTACATCCTCGCCCGGTACCGCTGTTCTATCTGGAAATGCTTTCTCTCGAACAAGCGGGCCGTTTCCTTCGCGCCTTCGCTCTCCCTAGGAGCCAATCCACTCCTCGGGTGGTATCCAGCCCTATGCCTTCGGGGCGCCGGCGCCCAAGCGGGGGACCTGCGGCCACCGGCTGCTGAGCCGCTATGATGGAGGCGCGACTCCGTTCGCTCTTCACGCATCCACTCAGGTCCCAAGGAACGGAAAGATTGAAGCAAACGAAGTTGAAGGTCGCCATCGATTTTCGAGTGGAGGACCCACGTCAGGGCATCGGGACGGCGCTTCTGTCGCTGGCGCAAGGATTGAGCCGCCTCCAGCAGACCGAACAGGAATACCTGTTCCTTGTTCCCGAACACATCGTCGGCTGGCTTGCGCCCCATATCGGCGGGGCCTGTTCTATCGTCCCGATCCCGGCGGTTCCGGTCTCCTTGCGTGGAAGATTCCGTGCCTCGATTGCGGGCATACCTGGTCTGCGCAAGTTGTGGCTGGGAGCTCGTAAGGGCCAGGCGTTGATCCCTCGCGGTGATGGCTTGCTGGCGCGGCTCGGTTGCGACGTGGTTCATTTTCCGAGCCAGGCTGCCTATCTTACGCACGTCCCCAGCATCTACCAGCCCTGGGACCTCCAGCATTGCCACTTGCCCGAACTCTTCAGTCAGGAAGATCTCATTCTCCGTGGCACCTACTACCCGGCCTTCTGCGAACAGGCTCGCTTTGTGTGTGTGCAGACGGAATGGGGCAAGCAGGACCTGATCCAGCAGTTTGGTTTGCCTCCCGAAAAGATCATTGTCATCCGTATGGGCTCGGTGTCCGAGGCGGAAACGCCCGTCTCCGAAAGTGAAGCGGACGCCGTGGCTCGGCAATTGGACCTGCCCGACGAGTTCCTCGTGTATCCGGCAATCACCTGGCCGCACAAGAACCACGAGTTGATCCTTCGAGGACTGGCCCTGATGAAGCAGCGCACAGGGAAAACCATCGACGTCGTCTTCACCGGAAAGCCAACGGCTCAGCGTGCGGCGCTCGATCAACTCGCGAGCAGCCTTGGCGTCGCGTCCTCCCTTCATTTCCTGGGTTTCGTATCGTCACAGCAGATGCAGGTCATCATAACGAGAGCTACGGCCATGATCTTTCCCAGCCGATTCGAAGGCCTTGGATTACCGGTGCTGGAGGCCTTCAGGGCAGGGCTGCCCGTCCTATGTTCTTCAGCTACGGTGCTGCCGGAGGTTGCAGGCGAGGGCGCACTCTTCTTCGATCCAGACTCTCCGGAGCAGATGGTTGAGGCGATCGACAGTTTGCTCAAGTCGCCCGAGTTGCGCAGGAGGCTGATCGCGAGGGGCAGTGACATCCTGCGGCATTACGCCAGCGATACGGCAGCGCAGCAATTTATGAGCCTTTACACCGCAACAGCACAGAGGCGCGCATCGTGAGCAAACGCGCGCTCATCTGCGGCATCTCGGGTCAGGATGGCGCCTATCTCGCCAGACTGCTCCTCGAAAAAGGCTACGAGGTATGGGGCACGTCTCGGGATGCGGAGATGGCTTCATTTGGGAACCTCCGCACCCTGGGCATCAGGGAGCGTATCCATCTCGTTTCGCTCAACCTCCGCGACGTTAGCGGAATCATCGGTTTGTTGCACCAGGTGCGGCCTTGCGAACTCTACAATCTGGCAGCGCAAAGTTCCGTCGGCCTCTCCTTCGCCCAACCGTACGAGACACTGGAGAGCATCAGTCTCGGTGGACTCAACCTGCTCGAAGCCATTCGACTGACTGGACAGCCGATCCGGTTCTATAACGCCGGGTCCACCGAGTGCTTCGGCGATACCGGCCTGAACCACGTGGACGAGCTCTCGCCCTTCAACCCGCGCAGTCCTTATGCCGTAGCCAAGGCAGCTTCCCACTGGATGGTCAGCAACTACCGGGACGCACACAATCTGTTCGGCTGCACAGGCGTTCTTTCCAATCATGATTCCCCATTGCGTCCCCGACGATTCGTCACGCGCAAGATCATCCGCGCCGTCGCGGAGCTGGCGCACGGCCGGGGACGACCGCTCTCGCTGGGAAACCTCGAGATCGAACGCGATTGGGGATGGGCTCCTGACTACGTGGAAGCTATCTGGCGCATCCTGCAGCAGGACCGTCCCGAGGACCTCATCATTGCTACCGGGACCTCGGCAACCCTGCAGGCATTCGTGCAGACAGCCTATGAGCTCGTCGGAAAAGATTGGCGGGAGTACGTCACCGTGGATGAAACTCTTCTGCGGCCCTCGGAGATACTGCATAGCCGCATGAACCCCGCGCGCGCTGCGGAGCGGCTTGGATGGCGGGCGGCGCACACCATGACAGGAGTCGTCGCGTTGATGTTCGAGGAGGAACTACGCCAGCTCCAGGCCAACCGATAGCACCCTTGCTGACGATCGTCATCGTGGTCTTTCACGACCGTGAGGAGCTCGAGGCGCTGCTCGACAGCATCATCCCGTTCAGGAACGCGGACCTTGAAATTGTCGTGATCGACGGTCTCTCCGCCGATGGCACTGTGGAGTTGCTTGAGAGCCGCAGGGAGGTCGACTTCTGGGTAAGCGAGCCGGACACGGGCATTTATAACGCGATGAACAAGGGCCTCAAGGCTGCTCACGGTACCTTCATCCTGCACCTCAATGCAGGGGATCGATTGCTGAGCGTGCCTTGGGATGAACTGCGTGGGTGTGCTCGGGACAACATCGATGTTGTCTGTTGTCGCGTTCTGCTCGAAGGCAGGACGGAGTTTGTTTCCCGCACGACGCCTTTGTCCAAAATCGATAACACCTGGCATCACCAGGGAACGTTCTATCGCCGCACCAGCCATCTTGGCTACGACGAGACCTACCGGACGCATGCCGACTTCGATCATAACCAGCGCCTGCTAAAGCGAAAACCTGCCACTCGCCAGCTCCCGGTCGTCGTCGCCAACCACGATCTGCAGGGCGTCACCTCCACTCAGGATGCGCGGCATCTCGAGGTTTACCGCAGCGTGCGTGCCAACTTTGGCTGGCATTTCCTTCAACTGTCGCGCCTGCGTTTCCTTCTGCGCTCCGTCCGGGACTTCGTGCGTGCGCGCCGGAGGGAGTGACGCGGCACCCTGGCTGGTGGCTCACGGTTTCCACAATGTACTCTGAACTCAAGCCAGAGACCTCCCTTAAGAACGCCGGTCCACACCCCGAATGAACCCTGCGCCACGTCAAGGAATCCGAGCCGCCATCGCGAACATCGGCTGGCTGAGCTTCGATCGAGTGATCCGTCTGGGTGGATCCTTGTTCGTGGGTACGCTGGTGGCCCGCTATCTGGAGCCCTCGCTCTTCGGCCTCTATAACCTTGCCATCGCCATCTACATGCTGTTCAACACGGCCTCCGGCCTCGGTCTGGATTACCTTGTCGTACGCGACATGCTGCTTGAGCCGGATGCCCTCCCCGAGATCCTGGGAACCGCTTTTTGGATGAAGGTAGCCGCCAGCCTTCTAACCACCATGGCCGCGACAGTCTTCGCTTGGCTGACGCACCGGAATGACGGCTTGCTCATCCTTATGGTGGCCCTGCTCTCCGCGGCTGGCATCTCGCAGGCTCTCGATGTGATCGACTTTTTTTTCCAGGCGAGGACGCTCTCCCGTCTGACCGTCGTGCCGCGTCTCCTGACGTTTGTGGCAGCAAATGTCGCCCGTGTTCTCGCCGTGGTCGCTCACGCCGGCTTGCTTACCTTCGTTCTGATAGGCGCCGCCGAAATCCTTGTCGGAGAGCTGGCGTTAACGATCAGCTACAGGCATCAGGCCCAGCAGATCACGGCGTGGCGTATCAGGATGACCCGCGCGAAAGCTCTCCTTCGGCAAAGCTGGCCCCTGGTGATCGCCGGACTTCTCATCATGCTGTACATGCGGACGGACCAGATCCTCTTGGGCTATCTGCTCGGCAACAGGGCCGTCGGCATCTACTCGGCGGCCGTGAGGCTGTCGGAGATCTGGTACGTCATCCCGGTGATGATCGCGAACACCGTCATGCCACGTCTGCTGCCTGCATTTCAGGGAGACCGCGCGCTGTACTACCGCCGTTTGCAAATCGTTTACAACGGTCTGGTGCTGATTAGCGTGGCACTTGCGCTCTGTACCATGCCGGTGAGCCGCTTCGTGGTCACCCTCATGTTCGGCGCCAAGTACTCGGCTGCTTCGAGCATCCTCAACATCCATATATGGACCGGTGTCTTCGTCTTTCTGGGTGCGCTGAGCACGCACCAGATGGTGCACGAGAATCTTACGGCCGTAGAGCTGAGAAGAGCTCTCGCGGGAGCGGTCATCAACATCGCTCTGAACCTCTACCTCATTCCCCGCTTTGGAATGATCGGCTCAGCCTGGGCCACCCTTGCGGCCCAGGCAACCGCGACCTACTTCTCGGACCTGTCAAATCGAAATACCTGGCACATGTTTCGCATGAAGAGCTACGCACTGAGCGGCCTGTGGCTCTTCCGCGGCGGCCTCAACTGGAGACAGGCCTAGAAGGGGTCTCAAAGATCGTTGCTGCTGCCCAGGGCACGTGTGTAATCCGCCGTCGAAGCGGGTTCCATGAAACTGATCGAAGCCGAACGGCATATATGAGACCCCTTTTAGAAGGGGATATCCTCGTCCGTAATACCCTGATCGGCGTAATCGTTGGCTGCGGGTTGGGAGTAGCCGCCCGTGCCAGTGTTGGCGCGGGAGCCCGCGTAGTTGCCGCCCGAGCCGTACCCGCCGCTCTGTGTGCCCGAGGCGGCATACGATCCCTTGCTCTCGCCTCCGCCACCTTCACCGCCGCGGCCGCCTAGCAATTGCATATCGCTGACCAGGATCTCGGTACGGTACTTCTTCTGACCCGACTCCTTGTCATCCCAGGAACTGGTCTGAATTTTGCCCTCCACGTAAATTTGAGAGCCCTTCTTTACGTAATCGCGGGCAATCTCGGCTGTACGTTGGAACATGATCAGGTTGTGCCACTCCGTCTTATCGGTCCAGTTTCCCTGCTGATCCTTTGCGCGATCAGTCGTGGCCAGCGTAAGTTTCACTACGGCCGTTCCGCTGGGCGAGGTGCGGAACTCAGGGTCTTTCCCAACATTTCCGACAAGGATGACTTTGTTTACTCCGCGCGCCATGTTTTGCTCCGTTTCAGTGGGAAGGATAGCAGAGTGGGCCTTGCGTTTCGCGGCATCACGGATGCGGTCCGGCAGCCTGCGTTGCTGGCGCGGTTGGACGCGGCGTGCTGAAGTTCCTGCCCACCAAGGCAATCGCCGCGTCCACGTCGCCTCCGGGTTGCAGGTCCTGCGCGCCTATCGGCTGGAGCACGCGCAGGACTCCCTTGGTATCGGTGAGCAGCAGCAGGGGAAAGTCCTCTGCCTCAAAGCGATCAAGGGTCTGGAGGGGGACTGTGACGGTCGGGGTCTCGGCCAGCATGGCGGCCGCGTAGGCTGGGCTGAAAGCAGTATTGGTGAGCTTCGGGTCCGGTTTGCGGGCCGGAATCGTCTCCGCCAGAAGGGCATACAGATAGGCAGAATGACCCTCCACCGTAAAGACCGTGAGGGGCAGTTGTGAACCGAGGTGGACGCA
>CAXTGN010000230.1:6621-7679 GCA_964243455.1 uncultured Acidobacteriaceae bacterium | reverse complement strand
GGCCTGCAGGTCGAGTCTCGGCCGGGTGCGGATGTGTTTTACGCGAACTTCAACGTGAACGACCCGGCGCTTCGGGACCCGCGGGTTCGTCAGGCGATCGCCTGTGCCATCGACAAGTCCTCACTTATCCAGGGTTTGTGGCGTGGCCACGCGGTTCCGGCGCAGACCCTTCTTCCCCCCGGACACTGGGCCGAGGCGACTGCCGCGCAGATGCCCCGGTACGACTTTGACCCCCGGAGAGCACGGGCTCTCCTGGACCAGGCGGGACTGAAGCCGGACTCTGCGGGGATCCGTCTTCGTTTCACGCTGAAGACCTCGACCGACGAAACGACCCGCTTGCTGGCACAGGTTCTGCAGCAGCAAATGCGAGCGGTAGGCATACAGCTTGACCTTCATTCCACCGAGTTCGGAACCTTCTACGCGGACATCACCAAAGGCGCTTTTCAGATGTACATGCTGCGATGGACGGGATCGAACGAAGATCCGGACATTTTCCGGTACGCCTACAGTGCGACAAGTTTCCCTCCGAAGGGCGGAAATCGAGGCCGCTACGTGAGCCCGCGCGTCGATGCCCTGCTGCAGGACGCAACCCGCGGAATGAGCGAGCAGGCCCGGGCCGTGGACTATGTCCAGTTGCAGCAAACGCTGGCCACGGACCTGCCCAGCATTCCGCTGTGGTACCCGGATGTGGTGGTGGTTCACTCCTCCCGGCTCAGAGACATACAGCTTGAGCCCGGGGGTGGGTTCGGGTTTCTAAGGACCGCCGAGCTTCAGTGATTGACATCGACTCCGGTGCCGGAAACTGCAACTTTCGTGAGGGCGCACCCGTGTCGATAACCGCACTCAGGGTGGGCATCCGTTGCTGAGAGGTCTAGCATAGGAGCGTTATGGCCACAAAGACCGCCCCTGAACCGAAGCTCTCCCGGAAGCCTGAAAGTGCAGCAAATACAACGAACGGCAGCGTGGGCGGGCCGGATCGGGACGTTGTCTTCGACATTTTCCGGCGCTGGGGTTTCCTTCAGGCATCGCTCGATCCGCTTGGGCAGTACCTCCCCGCG